>JBFIEB010000110.1:0-8207 GCA_041603555.1 Vicingaceae bacterium | reverse complement strand
ATTACTAATTAACAGGGCCTTTACAACGCATGGATTTTGTTAAAATTTTATAATTTATGGAAAGTCCGATAATCGAGTACCAATCCTTGTTTTGTGTATTACTTAATTGCTGCCCATTTAGATAAGTCTCACTTAAACCATCAATTTGATCCGTAAGTGTTTTACGCATTCCCCATTCTAAAGCCATCCCCCATGATCTTCCTATAGTAAACTTGACTCCCATGCCGAAAGGCATAGAGGGAGCAGTTGTTGACCCTTGTGTAGATGTTCTCACGGCACCATCCCCATCCAAGGTAGGACTTACTCTAAATACAGCCCCCCCAATAAAAACAAAAGGAGTTGCACTGGCAGTAGAGTAACTTCCAATTTCATAAGGAAAAAAATTAAACTCAAGTATACCATAAGCCTCATAAATATTGGATGAAAAAGATAATTGTCGGTAATCACTTAATTCTGATGAACTAAAATTATCCGCTGCAGATAATTTCCCATAGTTTAACCCAAATCTAAGAGCATATCTCCTACCCATGTTTCTGCGAAAAAAAACACCTACTGCAGGTCTAATTTTATTAAAAACCTGAGTAGATGGGTTTAATTCTCCTACATAATAAGAAGCTCCTCCAAGTATTCCTATTTCAGAGTGTTGACATTGTCCTGAAAAGAAAAACAGAACAAAAGGAACAATTATTAGCCTATAAAATCTCATTTTGATTAATCTGGACTATAGAACGAATTTTAATCCAAAAAATTATCCTACAGCTTTAAGGTAATAATATTAAAACTTAGGCAGGTTTCTTCTTCTCCTTGCTGGCTTATAGTTGATTCCTATAATTCCCATCAAATAAGCATCTTTATCTGTTTCGTCTCCTCTTTGTTGACCTGGTTCAGTCCCATGAATACCAGAAGGGTTAGAAAAATATGCAGCTTCATCACCATAAGCAGCTCGAATAGCTTCAGGGTCATAATATACTGTACTTACATCATCTAAGTAATCTGTAAATGTTTTTCTTAAAGTAAGCTCTAAAGTTAAATTCCATGAGCCAAAATGTCTAGATCTAACACTCCCTCCTAAATTTCTTTTTATTCCTATTCCATAAGGGAATACTAATGAAAAAGCTTTATACTGATTAGGTCCCCCTGGCAATCCTTGCCCTTCAGTATGTAAAGGTCTTAATGATTGCCAATTTTGACCTTGTTCTCCTTTAGGGTTAAACCAAATCCCTCCTATTCCTGCTAAAGCATATACTTCAAACCTAAACCAACTCTTCCCTCTTACACCTCTCAATCTATATATATGTCCACTTTTCTGTCTAACAAGAAGATATTCTAGTTGGGCTGAAAGTTCAACAACGTGAGATTTAAATTTAAGTTGTCTTCTAGCTCTTGCGGGTTCTCTTGTTAAAGTATCATCCCCACTAACCAAAACATAATAAGCATTTCCTTTAACAAACCAATCTCTACCTATTTGATATCGATAACCTAACCCTATAGCCCACCTAGTGGCACGCCATTCATAATCCATTATTCCATCCGTTCCTTGTTGATCTCTACCACCTAAATCACCAAGAAAATTAGTAGCCCCAATCCCAAAGCAATACTCTACCCTTTGTCTTTTCCACTTTTGAGCTTGGGAAAAAATTGGAAGAAGTAAAATCGTTAATATTAGTATAAATAGTTTTTGCATATTATAGGTAAAATCCTTAAAATATATGACCGCTTGCAAATATATTACTTTATTTTATAAAAATCCAACTTTTTGTTTTATTCTATCACCTTAAACAAAGTGTAGTTGTTAGATTAATTAGTAATTTCTGTTATCTACTCCCCACATTAATTTATTCCTAAGAGTGTTTAAAAAATTATACTTTTTAAGTCTAATTAAATTTACCTGATGGTTTGCCTTTTTTATTTTCAACTCAATAGATAAGGGAACCGTTAATGACCTAGAATCTAGTGCAACTAAAAAGTTTTCTGTACGCCCTTCTATTTTTAGCGTTAATTCAGTATCATCAGGTACAACTAGCGGTCTTACATTTAAATTATGAGGCGCAATAGGGTTGATAATAATGTTCCCTGATCTTGGTAAAATGATTGGCCCATTACAGCTAAGCGAATAAGCGGTAGATCCAGTTGGTGTTGATATTATTAATCCATCAGCCCAATAAGAATTTAAATAATCTCCATCCAAATAAACCTGTATGGTAACCATTGATGATGTGTCTTTCTTTTGAAGAGTAATTTCGTTTAATGCATAATTAATATCACCAAAAAGATTATTTTCAGTTTTTAAACTCAATAAAGTTCTAGCATCTAAATCAAAATTTCCTGCTAATAATTCATCTATAGCCAATTCAATTTCCTGGGTATTAATACTAGTCAAAAAACCTAGTCTACCAGTATTAATTCCTAAAATAGGAATGTCTTTTCCTGTTACAAATGTGATGGTTTCTAAAAGAGTTCCATCCCCACCAATACTAAATAAATAATCCGCATCATTAATTCCAGAATCATTAGAAAATGTAGTGTAATCGCCTAATCCAATCTCACTCTTTAAATACTTATAATAAGGCTCATATACTAAAACACTCACTTTTTTATTTCTTAATTTTTGAAATAAAATTTTAATGGAAGGGAAGTAATTCTCGTCTAATCTTTTACCGTATATCGCGATTTTCACATTCTATAATTTAATTATTGTGAAAGTACTCAATAATTTATATTGGAGCTACAAAATGTAAAAACAAGCCTGTTTCATTCATTTTATTTAACGAATATTCTACCCTTAATACCATATCATAATAACTAACAAAATCAATTGCAACTCCTCCTCCATATAAAGTTGAATTGGCCAAGAAATTATTTTGATTGTTTATTTTAGAATTCACATAACCAGAATCAAAATAAGTCCCTAAATATATTGCCAAGGGAATTTTATTGAATTTTTCTGCTGGAATAACATTTAATTTAAATACTTTGTTTTTCAATAATGCGTACCTAAGTTGAGTTTTAACTAAACCATAATGTTCTCCCTTAATCACATAAAATTCATATCCCCTTACTAAATTGTTTCTAAATCCTAAACCATCATTTAAATAATAGGGACCTTCATTAATTGTATACTTTATTTTTAATGACCCGGAGAAATACATATTACTCGAAAGCTCCCAATACTTCTTAGCATGTGATGTTAAATAAAAAGATTTAAGGTTTTGATTGAGTAACCCTAATCCATTTTTATTTAAATTCATATCATAATAATACCCTTTTGTTGGATAGTTGTTGTTATTCCGCTTATCTCTTTTAATAGTATAATTTAAGCTAAAAAACTGCATCTTTGTTTCATTAGTATTAAGAAATTCATTGTTAAAAAAGAGTAAGGAGTCTGCCACTTCAATATCGGTATAATCAAAATTAAAATTATGTTTATTGTATAATTTTGGCCTTAATTCGTAACCAATATTTGCACGGATTTCTTTCTTTACATAATCAGTATTTGAACGATAAAAATCTCTAGTGTTATCAGTTGTCCCATAACTTACCTCATGATTCCGACCATAAGTAAATTTCATGTTTAATCCATTTGTTTTGTTTTTATTAACGTAGGGCAGAATATATTTTATTCCAATTTTTTCCGTATAACCCCCTTGAAATAAAAACATGACTGTTTCTTTTCTTCCCCTAAAATTTTCTTTTGCTAAGAATAATCCATAATTCACTCTTTCAAAATCTTTATTTAACCACCACGTATTAAAATTGGTTTCTTCAATTTCAAATATTGGCATTGGCCACCAATACCACCTCTCCTCAACAGTAATATAAATAGAAACATTAATCGAATCAAAAAACACCACTTCTACGGTAACAAAATTGAAAAGGGAGGTGTTAAATAAATTACTTTTTGTCCGTTCTAATACTTCATCCAATTCAACATTAGTAATCGAATCATTTACTTTAAATGGCATTTCTCGAACAATAATGTTCTCGCGAGTTGTTTTATTCCCTATTATCTTATATTCCTTTACAATAACTATTTCACTCGTATCTTTTTTTTGAGAAAAAGATGTTAGTCCCAAAATGAAAAGAAAAAATGAAAGTAAAAGGAATTTAAATGTTTTAACCAACATTTTAAGGATTTAAGAAACGCATAAATTCATCATACCTATTTTGTAAATCTTTATGGTATTCGCTTTCATTATAAGAAGCAAGAATTGTGTAATTAAATCGCTCGAATGTATGTAGGATCCTACTGATTTCTGTTTTATTAATTTTTAAAGTGACCTCCAATTTATTAGAATCTTGATGAGATGTAATAAACGATGCTAATATTTTCGCGTCATCAGATTCTACCATTTTAGAAATTTCTGCTAAAGAATAGTCTTTCAAATTAACTTCTAAAGTTATAATGCTTCCAATATTTGCAACTGAAACAACTTGTGAAAAATATTGAATAATATTTTTAGTTGTAATTAATCCCAAATATTTCTCATTTTTATCCACAACTGGCAAAATATTTATGTCGTGCTTTACAATTAATGAAATCACTTCAAATAAATGTTGGTTTTGGAAAACAAAAGGAGTTTTAAAGGTTAGATTATAATCACTAATAGCATCATCAATATTATTTCTATCTAGAACTTCTGATTCTGTAATTAGCCCAACATAATTATTCCCATCCACAACTGGTAATTCAGAAATTTTAAACTCTTCCATCCAGTCTAACACTTTTGTTCCAGTATCGGAAAGCTTTAAAGGAGGTATATCATAAGATATTAATTCTGAGGCAATCATTTTAAATGAATAGTTTCTTTTGTATATTGATTAGTACGATTTATCTTTACCAAAAGTAATAATTACTATGACTAAGTTAAGTGTAAATATTAACAAAATTGCGACTATCAGAAATGCGAGAGGGAATAATCTACCCAATTTAGTTCAAGTTGCAAAAGACTGTGAAAGATTTGGAGCGCAAGGAATTACAGTGCACCCAAGACCAGATGAACGTCACATTACTTATCAGGATGTTTATGATTTAAAACCTATTGTAACAACAGAATTCAACATTGAAGGGTATCCAAATACATCTTTCATAGATTTAGTACTTGAAGTAAAACCTCATCAAATAACACTAGTGCCAGATCCACCAGGAGTTTTAACCTCTAATGCAGGGTGGAATACTGTAGAGCAAAAAGATTTTTTGAAAGAAATAATATCTGAATTTAAATTAGCAGGAATAAGAACATCCATTTTTGTAGATACCAACTTATCTAATATTGAAAATGCTGTTGAAACAGGAACTGACAGGATAGAATTGTATACTGGTCCTTATGCTGAAAACTATATTGAAAATAGTGAGAATGCGATAGTGTCTTTTAAAGAAGCAGCCCAGCTAGCTAAACAAATAGGATTAGGAATAAATGCTGGTCACGATTTAAATTTAGATAATTTGACTTTTTTTAAAAGTAATATCAATGACCTTTTGGAAGTATCCATTGGGCATGCTTTGATTTCTGATGCGCTCTATTATGGACTAGAAAATACTATAAAAAAATACTTGGATTGTTTGAACTAATAAAGTGGAATGGATTTTGTTATATTTGTTTTAAATAACTAATTCGCGACATGAAACACAGCAAAAAAATTCAAGCGTATAGTTTAATTATCCTTTTTATTACAGTCATTGCTTTAACATCTTGTGCTGGGAATAGAAAATGTAATGGAAATAGAGGAATAAAAACTCCAATGGGAAACATGTAGAATGATGAAATTACTAACCATATTAATTATAGCAGCCTTTTTTTCTTGCAAGACCACTGAAAATAATTCTACTGTGAAAAATATATCCAAAAAGGAGATTGAAGAAATAATTCATATTGCAGCAGAAATTAAATCTGGCACCAATGGCGCATTTGTTCAAAAAGAGAATACCATTATTACCAATAACGAAGACTTTAGGAAAGTTTGGGTTAAAGTATTTGCTAATTATTCAAATAAAGAAGCATTTCCAGAAATCGATTTTGAAAAGAAAACATTGATTCTTGTGACAATGGGTGAACAACGATCTGGTGGTTATTCGATAAAAATTGGAATTATTTCAGAAAATTCAAAAACTGTTAATGTAAATATAATTGAAGGTAAACCTGGTCCAAATTGTATGAATGCTTCTGTTATGACTTATCCTTTTCATATTGTTGAGATAGAAAGAGGAAAATCAAACAAGGAATTCGTATTTAATACTACTGAAGAGGTTTACAAATGTGATTAAAGTATTTTCTTTGCTGTTGTGGCAACAAAATCTTTCAAGTAATAAGGCTCAAAATAAGCAACATCTTCAAACTCTTTGCTTTTGAACTTTGATTGAGCAATTTGATTTATCCATTTTGCGGAAGGCAATCCTTTATCACTAAAGATAACATTGTGTTTTTTTGATAAGGTTTCTTTACACTTAATTGATCCGTCACCAAAAAACAAAATCTCGTGTTTTCCCAACTCATTTTCGAAAGAATTTTCATTAATTATAGTGGCCGATATTGATTGGGTTAATATATTATTTACATTATAAAGTGCAGTATAAACTTCCATGCGTCTTGCATCTATCATTGGGCAATAAAGTTCACTTTTTATCTTTGTGGATATACCTAATGCCATAGCCTGAAGTGTATCAACAGCTATTAAGGGTTTTTCTAATGAATAACACAATCCTTTTGCTACAGAAACTCCAATTCTAAGACCTGTATAAGACCCTGGTCCTTTGCTAACAGCAATAGCATCGACACCCTTTAAGTTCAACCCCGCATCTTTTAATGCCACTTGAATAAACATTGTTAACTTTTCTGAATGAGAATACTCCCCGCCTTCTTCTTTTAAAGCTAGTAATTTATCTCCATCAGAAATGGCAACAGAACAGATTTTAGTGGATGTCTCCAACCCCAGAATTATACTCATTCGATAATATTTTTATTTCTACTCTTCTATTAGCGGATTCCTGAAAACTGCTTTTAGGGTCAGGATAAAGCATTTTAGAATTCCCATATCCCTTGAAATCAATTCGCTCAGGTGCTATTCCTTTTTTTACTAAATAGTTTTTAACGGCATATGCTCTGTTATAAGATAACTCCTGATAATCTTTGGTGTTTTTTTTGTCTGGTCCATTAACATGTCCATCAATTTGGATGGCAACTTGCTGGTTTTGTTCCATAAAAGAAAGTAATGATTTTAAAGAATTTTTTGCTGAAGGTAAAAAATCGAATCGATTGCCATAAAATTGAATATTATCAAGATTTACTTTTTTACCTTTCTGAATTTTCTCTAATAGAATTTCTACTGAATACATTAATTCATTAGCAGGTATTTTAAACGATTTTGAAGTTAACATGTAATTTTTAGCATGGGCAATTACATTTACATTATGATTTTGCTTGCTAATTCTAGTCTCATAACCAGTAATAGTATCCAAATAAATATCCTTTTTCCTAAGTCCGCTTATACTCACATCGCTTGGTAAGAGTTCTTTTGTTGAGGCATCTTTAATCGATAAACTAAAAGAAATAGTCTCAGTTGGTTCCACCTCTTTCTTTTCAATTTTTTTCTCAATTTTTACTACAGTTTTTTCCTTCCCGGGAAAATGTAATTTAAGTGTGTGTACACCTCCTGAACGTTTTGCATTGTTTACTACTAATACATATTGAGTTCCTTTTTTTACAAATACCGGTTTACTGTAATTCTCATTTAACCCTGCTCCGACAAAACTTTCTTTTGAACCTCTTACTAAACCAGTTATTGGGCTTCTAGACAAATTACTTCTTATGGGTTCTACTTTTTTTGCGTCTATTCTTTTACAGAACATTTTTTTATATTCAAAAAGCAGAAAATCCCAATCATCTAATTGATTTTGAGTTTCAATATCAAAAGTAAAAGCGCCATCTGCTGGCATGCTAATTAAATACCAAATAGAATTTTTTTCTTCTTCAAAAATTTTCTTGTTCTCTAAATCGTTACCCTCAAACTCTTTTTTATCACCGTACCCTGAAATGGGTTCTGAATGATAAATACTTTCTTTTATGGGAAGCATAGAATTGCAATCGCCATGTTGCGCTTTTGCAAAACCACTAAAAAATAACAATAGTAAGACCCCAATTATCTTCTTCATAACATCCACAAAATTAACTTTTTATGGGTTATAGTTCAAGTTTGGTGCCAGCCACCTTTCT
>JBFIEB010000109.1:0-8214 GCA_041603555.1 Vicingaceae bacterium | reverse complement strand
CCCATACCACATTTTTAGAATCTGTATATATGGTTGAAATTTCATTTCCGCTCAAACCATTTGATTGTGTTAATCTATCTACTTTCTGATTGTCAATTTCATAATAAACTAAGCCATCTGTTGTTCCGACCCAAAGATTATTTGATTTATCAACTTCTAGCGCTGTAATTAAAAGTTGATTCATAAAAGAGTTTACACGATAATTCATGTCAAATCTATTACCTCTAGCATTATATTCCATTACTCCTCCACCCCAAGTTCCTACCCATATTCTGTTGTTCTGGTCAGACTCAATAAACCTAACTTCTTGATAAGCCATTCCTTTCCCTTCAGAAAACGAATTAATCAATTTAGAATCTTTAAACACAGAAATACCCTCATTGGTTCCAAACCAAGCTCTTCCATGATTATCTTTAAGAATTGCCCATACCTGTTCATTTTCCAAGCCATTTTGAACCCCATAAGAAATAAATTGACTGCCTTTATAAACAAGCAATCCGGTTTCTTTGGTACCAAAAAGCATATTTCCTTCTCTGTCTTCTACAATACATCTGATATTGTCATCTTTTAACCCATTGCGCTTATTTATCGTAAATAAACCTTTTTTATTGATTTTTGAAACACCACCACCCCAAGTTCCAACCCATATATCACCATTCGAACTTTCTCCAATTGTACTTACCCAATTAGAAGCTAGCCCATCCCTAACATCATAAATTTTTAATTCACCAAATTGTTTCTTGTAATGATAAAGGCCTCCATTATATGAGCCAAACCACTGGTCTTGATTACTACTTTCATACATACATGTTATCTGAAAGTATCCTGGCATATTGTTTACCTTATAAAAATCAAAAGAATTTTTTTGGTAGTTATAATTTTTTGCGCCTACATCGGTAATAAAATAAATATTACCATTTTTGATTTTTGTTATCTGAAATACAACGTCACTCAAGCCTTCCTGTCCTTTATATTGTTTAAAAACTATCGAGTCTTTTTGCACTGCATATGGATTAGTAATTTTAATTACCCCTTCACCAAAAGAACTTACCCATAAATTGCCTTCATCATCTTCACTAAAGGAAGTAATATCTGCACTCATACTCAATAACATTTCTATTTTCCCATTTCTAATTCTAGAAACACCTCCATCAACATGACCTAACCAAATAACATTAGTAGAATCAATATGAATTGCTTTTACAGCACCATCAGCTAGTCCATCTTCAGTAGTATAATTAGTAAAATCCTTACCATCAAAACGAGACAAGCCACTAGCTGTACCCAACCACAAAAATCCCTTATCATCTTGGTTTATTGAATAAACGCTCGACTGAGCTAATCCTTCTTTAACACTGTAATTATCAAAATGATAATTCTGTGTAAAAGCGCTTACAGCCGAAATTAAAAAAATAACCGACAAGCTAAATAACTTGTCGGTTAACGAATGCGTATTGATTTTCATGAACCTATTATTTCTTAATAAAGAAGAACGTACCATTTTCATCTTCTAAACCAGCAATTTTTCCAAATTTTGGTTTTTGCTTTGTTCCACCTTTACTAACAGCAGTTTTTACCTTTGATACAACCGTTTCTATTGGAATACATGAGTTGGGATTACTGGATAAGGTATTTGCAAAAGTTTTTGTAAACTGAGAATTATCAGATGCTAATTCATAACCAGCAGAGGAAAATACTTGAGAAGATTTAAACTTAGTTGCCTGCCAGTCGTTACAACTTTTATTCTCAGGAGTTGAACGCATTGCCTGATAAAACGAAGGGCCTGATTCACAAGCATCCGTTATCACAAGCGTGTGCGTGATAATTTTTGAATAGGATTGCATTCCGGCTTTTAAGTTATTGATATTGAAATAGGTAAATTCATCATCTCTTTTTGCATCTGTGGGTATCCAGTAACCCGATTCATTAATAAACTTACCATGTCCCGCATACCATACTAATAAAGAATTTACTCTATTACTTTTTACCAAATCTCTTAACTCAATAGAGAAAAAACGCTCCAATTGAGATTTTGTCATATTCTTTTTATGAACTATGTTATGAATTTTATATTTTGCAAATGCCGATTTCATCATAGTTACATCCTTAGTAGGTCCATCTAAGCTTGCAAATGAATTGTATTTAGCGTTTTCAATAAATATTACCCATGTTTTGCCCATCGGGTTATCGGCTAATAAAGTTATATTCTCTCTATTAATCACAAATTTCTTTTCTACTTTATTGCCATACTCATCAACGGCAGAAATAGTAAATCCATCTTTATTCATTATATTAATAGTAGCAGAAAATTTTGGGTTTTTTTCATCCAATACAAAGCTTGCTGTTGCCCCTTCTATATTGATGCTTTTAATTAAGCTTTCATCTTGCATTGTTCCTTCAACATATAGTGTAGGGTCATCTGAATCCAAATAAACTGTTCCATCATCTGAAGCATAAGGAGCCATCAGTTTAACTATTGGTGAATTAATTTCTGTTTCCATGATTTTGTAAGCCCAGGTTTCAGAATTTTGGTAGATATCAAAAACTGTGATGTTTAAGTTTTCTAACCCTTGAATGTTCATTTCCAAATTGAAAATAGGATTAAGGGTATCCTTACTGAAATTCGCATCCTTACCATTAACCTTTACAAACTCTATAAGACTTTGGTCTTTAATTTGACCTTTAATGGTATATAAAACTGAATTCTTAGGAACAGCAATTACCCCTTCTTTTGGTGATAAAGGATCTATCATTACAACCTCTGGATTATTGCTCTCTTTATTTAATTCATAGAGACGTTTTTTTGCTTCATCATATAATTTAATAGCTCTTCCATCATATGGAGAAAGTTTTCTTAAAGTCTCATAATCTTTAATAGCAGATTTATAATCGGATTGTGCCTCATAAGCTTTTGCCCTTTGGTAGTAAACATAATAATCATCAGATTTAATAGAAATTGATTTTGAAAAGTCAGCTATAGCATTTTGATTCTGACCCAATTCCATGTACATTTCACCTCTTAGCATATAGTATTTTGTATCTTCTGATTTATAAGAAATAATCTTAGAAATGGCATCTACAGCTTTCTGAGGGTTTCTATTAGCTGAATGAATTTCTGCTCTTACAATTAAAGCTTGAATATTTTCCGGATCTATTTCCAAAGATTTATCTGAGGCGGCAATTGCTTTATCAAACTCCTTCAATTTCATATTTGTATATGCTAGTCCAATATATGCTTCCACCATTTTTGGAGCATAAAATTTTGCTCTTCCAAAATTATAAACAGCTTCTTTAAAATGCATTAAACTATCTTGAGCAACACCAAGATTATAATAAGTTTCACCCGTTTTACTTTTAGCAACCGCAGTTTCTGCGGTAGCAACAGCTTCTGTAAATTGTTTGATGGCAATGTGCGAATAAACTTTAGTCGCATATGCATCTAGTAATTTTTTATCTCGTTCTAAAGCGGTGTTTAAAGATGCTATAGCAGTTTCATATTTTTTTAACTTAAAATAGGCTTTACCTAAACTAGCGTGGTATTCAGCCATTTTAGGTTTTACGCTAATGGCTTTTTTAAAATCTACTACGGCTTTCTCATAATCATCAGTAAAAATATAAGATAAACCCCGATAATTTAACGCTCGTTCATACCCCGGTTTTATCTCAAGAACTTTTGTAAACGAAGTAATTGCTGATTTATATTCTTTATTTTTAAAAGCAGTTTCACCAGCCTTAAAATCGGTAAAATATGCCTGAGCAAACATTCCCAGGTTTAGTAACAATAAAATGGATAATAATTGTGTTTTTTTCATAGAAAAATATTTATATAAACTGTTCATTATCAACTGATGTCAAAATTAAGTATTATTTCGCTGACTGCTTATTTTACCCGAACAAAATATGCAATATTTAATGCTAGTGGTATGACAAATAATTATTTATTCTCAATTCATTAATTTCACATTTTTAGAATTAAACATTTGCTTAAAAAGGATAAAATAAAATTTATTGTGTTTGCTATTTTAGCTTCATTACTAATCCTTTGCTTAGTTATTGTTGGAAAGGATTCTGTAATAATGAAATACATTAGTGGTTTTTGCTTAATAGTTTGGTTGCTGACAATGTTTATTCTGAACAAAAAGTTTAAGTGAGATAAGGTATGGAATATTTTATTATTGGAGGGATATCACTTTTTACCGCTATTCTTACTTTCTTTTCAGGATTTGGAGTGGGGACGATTTTAACCCCTGTATTTGTTATTTTTTTTCCTATAGAAATTGCTATAGCAATGACAGCTATAGTTCATTTCCTTAATAACATTTTTAAGCTGGGGTTAACATTTAAAAATATTAATTATCCTGTACTTTTAAAATTTGGATTACCAGCCATTCCCTTTGCCCTTATAGGCGCATGGTTACTAGTTTCAATATCTAACGAAAACGCTCTCTTGTCCAGTTTCGTTTTTTTAGGTATTGCATGTGAAATATATTTAATACAACTTATAGTAGGTTTACTAATGTTGTTTTTTGCCATTGCAGAATTATTCCCCTCATTTAAAAAGGAGACGATAAAACATAAACACTTAATAATAGGTGGTGCGATTAGCGGTTTTTTTGGAGGTCTAACTGGACATCAAGGCGCTTTAAGAACTATGTTTTTAATTAAAAGTGGATTATCTAAAGAGTCATTCATAGCTACTGGAATAGCCATAGCTTGTTTTGTAGATGTTAGCAGAATAACTGTCTATTTTAGGAAAGTTCAAAACATTAACATTCAAGAAAATATTGGAATTATTTCTGTAGCAACATTATGTGCTTTTATCGGAGCCTATTTTGGAAAAATGTTATTAAAGAAAATAACCATAAATACTATTCAATATATAGTATCCTTCTTAATTGCAGTGATTTCTGTTTTATTAATTTTTGGAATTATTTAACACCCTCTGCATTAATTACGGGGTTCGCATACATTTGTAAAAAAATATCAGAGGCTTCTTTGTTTCCTTTAAACTCACTCAATTTATCGTTCATATAGTCTTGGAATTTTTCTTTGCCATTCTCATCATACTTCTCTACATATTTAGTTGAGGAATGTAATAGATCATAAGCAACATAATTCGAATTCCATAGGTGATAGTTTTTATAGATTTCACTATCTATAATTTCGGAAATATTTTTCAATAATTCATTTCTATTTTTTATATCTCTAAGTTGTGCTATCTTATCATTAATTGGAGAGCCAAATTGAATATGCACATTCCCTTTATTTCCCTGCATCCCTAAAAGCATATTCTTTTCATCCTCCCCTTTAGCTTTAATATATTCCTCTCCTTTTGATTTTTTTAATAGCTCTGGTACTTTAAACCCATCGCAAGGATCTAATTCATATGCCAAACTAACTGGCGTTATATTTAAACTAATTAGATGGTCTAATAAATTATCTTTAGCTGCCATTCCAAACATTTTTAAAAGCCCTGGATTAGTTTTATCAAAACCATCTTTAGCTCTACCCTCTCTTTGTGCAATCCATATAGATTGTTTCTTTTCCTTTAGTGTATAATCAATGTATGATGACAAATTTTGAGAAGCAGGCAGCATTTCCTGCTTTGGGATATTCCTTTTAACAATGAAACTCTTATTTATCCTAACTAATTTCTTTATCCAATCCTCAGTCAGTAAATTACTTCCTATTGCTATTTCACTAGTATTGTATTCTTTGTCGTTTAAGCAATAGTTGATTAAGGCAGAATCCAATACAATATCTCTATGGTTTGATAACAATAAATAAGACTCATTTTTGTCTAATTTTAAGACACCCTCATAACTAAAATTATTGACAGATCGTTTGATAATGGTGCTAATGAAATCACAAACCATTTTACTTTGAAAATCCTGAATAGCATCAAAAGAGAGCAGAACCTCCTTTAACTCAGGCATCGAATATTGTGGAAGATAATTATGAATTGTAGCCATCAATGGATCAATCTCAAATAATTCTGTAATTATTCCTTTGTATTCACTGTCATTATATGGTCTTATATCTTCGAAATTCAAACTATTCCCTTTTAGTCAAAAGTATCAATTCTTTAATTATTCCAAAATTTTGATTCGTTTTTCTCTTATTTATTTTTAATTTTAGGCTATCTAGATTAATCTACTACTACTTATGAAAGCTAATAACATTTTTCTCCTTCTCTTTGTTGTTCCTTTTACCTTCATTGGGTTTTCGCAACATAAAACTGGAAACACAAAAACTATAACTGAAGAAATTCCTCATTTCTATAAAAATGGGGTTAAAATGAGTGAGAAAAACAATACTCCCCTATTACTGACAAATTTAAATGATGAAGTAAAAGGAAATTCTCCCTCTGAAATGGCAATGAATTGGATTTCCTCTAATAAAGAGCTACTAAAAATTAGAAACACAAATGATTTAAAAGTTAGATTTAAAAGAAGTAGCTTGTCTGGTCACAATATAAGATTCCAACAATTATTAAATAGCATACCTGTTTTTGATGCTGAAATTGTGGTTCATATTTCCCCTAACAAAAGAGTTACTTATATTGGAAATACTTTAGATCCGTCAGTTCAAAACATTAGCGTAACACCAGCTATATCAGAAGATAATGCTTTTCAAATTGCAAAAGACAAAATAAAAACAAAAGGAAATATTTCATTTAGTAGTAATAAACTATATGTGTACAACAAATCAGAAACTACTAAACTAATTTATAAAATAATTATTGAGCCTGAATCACCGATAGGAAGTTGGGAGATTTTGGTTGATGCTCAAACTGGTGGTGTGATTAGCGCAGAAGACAAAGCTTATTATTATCAACACCATAAAACCCCATATTTTCTACCACAACCTATTCCTGTAAATGGAACAGGTAATGCGTTCTTATCTGGACCACTATCATTTGCCAATGTTACATATGGAGGTAATTATGCTGATAATAACGATGCTACAAATGCTCAGTTAGATGCAGCAACAAGTTCTGTTACGTTACTAGATATAGATGAAACTGCAGGAGTTTTTTCGCTCAACGGTCCTTATGCAGCAATAGTAGACCATGAATCCCCTTTCAAAGGTTTGTTTACGCAAGGGTCTAGCACATATAATTACAACAGATTTGATGATGCATTTGAAGCCGTGAATTGTTATTACATCATTGATAAGAGCATGAGGTACATTAATATAACTTTAGGTATTCCATTGGCACCTTTTCAATATTCTGGAGGCGTTCAATATGACCCACATGGTTTGGGAGGAGCTGATAATTCTCATTATACTGGAGGTTCTGGTCGTATTGCTTTCGGAGAAGGTGGCGTTGATGATGCTGAAGATGCTGATGTAATTATACATGAACTAGGTCATGGTATACATGACTGGCTTACTGGGGGTAATCTTTCACAGGTAAATGGACTTAGTGAAGGCTCTGGTGATTATTGGGGTCAATCATATAGCAGAAGCCTTGGACAGTGGAATTCTTCTAATCCTGAGTACAACTGGTTTTTTAATTGGGATGGTCATAATCCCTTTTGGAACGGTAGAATTACAAATTATGGAGCAACATATCCTTTAGGATTGACTGGGCAAATTCACACAGATGGACAAATATGGTCAACTGTACTAATGAGAATTTATGATATTCTTGGTAGAGAAAAAGTGGATAAAGCATTTTTAGAAGGATTGGCAATGACCGGATCTTCAAGTAGCCAACAGGACGCAGCAATTGCTGTTAGGCAAGCTGGAATTGATATGGGTTACAGTTGTGAAGACATAGATGTATTTACACAAGAATTTACCACTACTGGATATAATTTACCACCTCTAAATCATGTGATTGTAGATTTAGGTGCTGATACCATGATGTGTGATAATGCTACCATTACACTAGACGCTGGAACCTATAATAATTACTTATGGAGCACAGGTGCCACAACTCAAACTATTCTTATTGATGGTTTAATTACAGGAACTGGAACATTTACTTATTGGGTGGACGTTACGGAAACGAATGGGTGTGTGAATAGAGACACTATTGATGTTGTTGTTTCTATCTGCACAGGAATCAAAAATAACACTGTAGAAAGTGTTCAAGTTTACCCTAATCCTACTTCAGATGAATTAAATATTATCGTTGAAAACTTTACTTCAACCATGGAAATAAAATTAGTTGATAATCTTGGAAAAGTTGTTTATCAATCACAT
>JBFIEB010000108.1:0-8231 GCA_041603555.1 Vicingaceae bacterium | reverse complement strand
TGATTTTTACTTTTTTTATTCCTTCAATGGCATCTTCTATAGAGTGCAAAATTTTATATTCCCCTTCGAATCCATTTTCCCATGCGATGTTAACTCCTTTAGAAACTACATTAAGATAATACTCGGCAACAGTCCCTGCAGTATGAATTTTATTCTGCTGGTAATGACTATCAATAATTTGTGATATTCCTGTTATTGGTCTGAATCGATCAAAACAATATCGTTTATCTGGAACAACAATTGCTAATACCCCACTATCTTTCAATACAGCATCACAATCATTTAAAAATCCTATCAAATCTGGTGTATGCTCAACCAAATGAGAAGCAATAATCCAATCATAATACTTTTCCTTGCCAGTCAATTCAACATAATTCTCCCCCTTCCAAACAAAATCAACATCTTCAATATTCTCAAGGTTGACACCATGCTCCTTATATTTCAAAAGTAATTCTTCACGAGACATATGGTCAATAATCTCGACTTGGTAACCCTCTTTTTTAGGTGCTATAGGGTTGTGGCAAGGACCAATTTCAAGCCCCATGCTATTTTTATCAATGTGTTTTGATATCTTTTCATTTCTAGTCATTATTTATCGTTTTGTTGAATAAATTTAACTAATTCTTTGACCTCTGACTCTATAATATCTCTAACCTTATTAAATTCTTTTGGCTCCTTGTGTTTTGGGTCAGGTAACGCCCAGTCTTCTCGGTTTTTTGCAGCTATCATAGGACATTCATCTTCACAACCCATTGTAATTACATATTCATATTCAACCTTTGGGATTTCATCTAACCCAATTGAGACATGTTTACCTAAATCATAACCTACCTCCTTCATACTAGTAATTGCTTTCGGGTTTACAACTCCTGAAGGGCGAGAGCCAGAACTATAGGCCTCAATAATATTCTCTCCATGAATTTTAGCAAAAGCCTCTGCTATTTGGCTTCTACATGAATTTTCTACACAAACAAATAATACTTTTTTCATTTCTCCTTTTTAACAATCTCCATTACAACATTCTTCATTTCTTGTGAATCTACACATCAGTACAGCTAAAAGTGCCCCTAAAAGTGTTGCAACTACATAAGCCCACAAATACTCTGTATGTCCAGAAACTACTGCCGGAGCAATTGATCGAATCGGATTCATTGATGCCCCACTTACAGGCCCTGCAAACATAGCCTCTAAACCAACAGTAGCCCCAATAGCTGTTCCTGCCATAATTCCTTTTTCTTTAGCTCCACTAGAAACATTCAATATCACATACATTAATAAAAAAGTAAGAATTACTTCCATAATAAATGATTGTTCCCAACCTCCAGATGGCAATGATGCACCTAATGTTTCATCTGCCGGAAACATAATTCTTAATACAAATACTGCTAAAAATGCTCCAATAGATTGAGAAATTATATATGGAATAACTTCTTTTCCTTCAAAACGTTTCGCTACCCAAAATGCAATTGTAACTGCCGGATTTAAATGTGCTCCAGAAGTATCTCCAATGGTATAAATTATCACCATTACAATTAATCCCCAAGTAATTGCAACACCAACCTGACCTAATGCTCCTCCACTATAATTATCAATAACCATAGCACCACAACCAGCAAAAACCAAAAAAAAGGTTCCTAATAATTCAGACATACAATTTCTAAATGATTTCATCTTATTTAAATCTAATTCCTATAAAAAAATTTAAACTAAACAGCGAATAATTCATGTTAGCACTATGTTGAATCGCTGAAATAGTTTGGCGATATTTTCCAATAACACCGTAATAAATATCATCTCCGTTGTACCCTATCGGTAAATTAAAATTCATAGTAGTCACTCTTCTAAATCCATTAAAATCTCCCTTCTCATTTGAACTATAATTTTGATGTTGCCCACCAAAGCCAAAAGAAGCGAATGGTGAAATATGTAAATTTTTTTTCACTAAATGGTATTGATAACCAATTGTTGGAATAATAGTGTAAAAATCTCCTGTATTTTCTAGCTGAGCTGCTTGATATTCTGAAGCAAATTCTTCTGGAAAAATAGTACTGCTGTAACTCAATTCTGTATAATTTTGATATAATCCTACAATTAAAGAGCCTGCACTTTTTAACTGTCTTTCCTTATAGCTATATATAGACTGTAATGACAAATTATTATTTATACTATAATAAAAATTAATCCCGTAGTTAACTAAATCCAAATTCGGTCTAACAAAATTTTTTAATGAATCAGAAACATTTGATGGAAAATTTGCTACAGAAAAACCAATAAACCATTGAAAATTAATATCAAAGCCAAACCTTTTCCTGTATGAACTTAATCTAATATCATAATACTTAGATTCTTTATCTAAAGCACCCATTTTTTGACTAATAACACTTCTTCCTAGACTCAAATTAATAAACTTATAAGAGATATTCAATCCAGCTGACCCTGTTAAACCAGGCTCATAAGTAACAATATTACCTTGTTCTCCTAGCTTTAAACTCAATTTTTGAATAACGAAGTAAGGTTTCAATTCTATCTTACTAGTGTGTTTTTCAAAATTAGTAGTATCTAAAGTTCCAAAACCAATTAATGGAGCAAACAAAATTATAATCATTATATATTTTAAAGTGTACAAATTTTAACAACACCCTGATTTAGGATCACAGCATGGCTTTTGGCCGTAAACAGTAACACTAAAAATTCCAAAATCACCATTTTTATAATTGACAATTTCTTCTTCATTTAAATATTTTTCTAAAATTTCATCTGGTAAGATAACAGCGGTTTCCTTTTGAACTGATACTTCTTCAAAACCAGTTTTATGAATAATATTTAAATAATCAACTAACTGAATAGCACCAGAAACACAACCAGCATACATCTCGGCATCATTTTTTAAGTTCTCTGGAAGTTCTCCTTTGAGGACAACATCACTTACACTAAAATGTCCTCCTGATTTCAAGACTCTATAAGTTTCACAAAATGCTTTTTCTTTATCTGGAACTAAATTCAGCACACAATTACTAATTACAACATCGATATTACTCCCCCCCACAGGTAATTCTTCTATATCCCCTTTTCTAAATTCTACGTTATTAAAGTTTAGTTTTTCAGCATTTTCTCGCGCTTTAGCAATCATCACATCTGTCATATCTACTCCAATTACTTTACCTGATTCTCCAACTAATTCTCGAGCAACAAAACAATCATTACCAGCTCCTGAGCCTAAATCTAAAACTTTATCTCCTTCTTTTATTTGGGCAAATTCCGTGGGAATTCCACAACCAAGCCCTAAATCTGCATCGGCATTATAACCACCTAACTTACTATAGTCTTCAGCAAAAACTGCATAATCAACTGTACAACACTCTCCTGCTCCACAGCAAGATGTTTCATTCTGTTCTTTAGTCTGACTAGCAATTTGACTATATTTTTCTTTTACTACTTCTTTTAATTCTTCTGATGTTTTCATAATTCTAGTATTTAATTAACAACATTTATTTTTTTCAGAATAACTACTCATAAACTGCCTACAGATATCATCCAACTCATGCCATACTTTTTCATCAATACAATAACAAGTTTTTACACCTTCAATATCTCCTTTTATAATCCCTGCATTTTTTAATTCCTTTAAATGTTGAGATATGGTAGATTGCGACAAAGGCAATTCATCCACAATATCGCCACAAACACAAGAATCTTGATTGATTAAAAATTCAATAATAGCTATACGAGCCGGGTGACCTAACGCTTTATATAATTCAGCCTTGCGATTTTGAGTTGTAGTAAACTGTTTTGTTTTTGTTATTCCCATGATTAACTATTCTATCGCAATATTACGATTAAATATTTAATTGAAATAACTTTTAGAAATAATTTTTCATTGCATCAATAAAATCTTCAGGAGCGGAACAAGGTTTTACAGTTTCTTTATTAATAAAAACCAAAGAAGTTTGGGCCTCATTTAATAATTCTTCTTTTTCATTATAGGTTTTATAAGTAAAATGTATTCGTGCTTTTGGTAATTCTGTAATGGTAGTTTCTATAGTTAATTCGTCATCATAAAAGGCAGGTTTAAAATATTTAATGGAAAATTCTAAAACTGGTAAAGCAATTCCGTCATCTTCCATTTTTCTATAACTAAATCCAAGCTCCCTAATTGCTTCCACTCTAGCCACTTCAAAATATGTAGCATAATTACCATAATAAACGTAGCCCATCATATCGGTTTCAGAATATCGTACTCTTATTTTTGTTTTAGATGTATACATATAATATCACTAATTTAGTGAACGAAAATAATCATATTCTTTTGAGAATAATAGTTAAATACCTTTTCCTTTTTATCATTGTTTTCAACTTAATCAGTTGTCAATCAATTGTCAATCAGTTGTCAATCTGAAAGATTTTTAAAACTGAAAATTCCACGTTTTAAGACATTTATGAGAGACGGTGTGAAAATTGGAGTTTTTGGTTTAGGGGTAGAATTAGATGGTCTAGTAGATAAAAAACTCTGTAAGAAAACGATATATCAAAACCCTATTCCAATTGCTAACGAAGTAGCAAAACATCTAAAAAATGAGGAAAAGTGCAAGCTAATAATCTGTTTATCGCATTTAGGTTATAGCTATAAATCAAATAAAGTTTCAGACTTAATACTAGCTAAAAGTACTGAAAACATTGATCTTATCATAGGAGGGCATACTCATACTTTTTTAAAAGAACAGACAAAAGTTAAAAACTTATCTAAAAAAGATACGTTAATAAATCAAGTAGGTTGGGCTGGCATCAATTTAGGTCGCTTAGATTTTTACATAAGCTCCGATAAAAAAAATTATTCCGTTAGTTCTCAGAATATTAGAATGACAAACAAAAGTTTTTAAAAAAACAATAGCTAAAAAGTTTTTTTTTTCACTTTTTTATTCAAATATTTGTTAGAACAAAACAAGGACGCTACTTTAGTACAGAAAGTATTGATTTTTAGAAAGTTAAAGCTCGAGGTAAAGGCAATTTATTTTTCAACAATTAACTCTTAAAATCATTCGTTAAATTTTGAACAATTAATTTTATTTTTTAACACTTTTAAGATGGGAGCTTTATAAAATGCAGAAAGACTTTAATTCAGTTTGGGAAAATTGCCTACAGGTAATCAAGGACAACGTAAGTTTACAAAGCTATAAAACCTGGTTTGAACCTATAACCCCGATTAAACTAAAGAGTAATGTTTTAACCATTCAAGTTCCCAGTCAGTTTTTCTACGAATGGCTAGAAGAACATTATGTAAATATCCTTAAGAAAACCATTAAAAAAGAATTAGGTCCAGAAGGAAGATTGGAATATAGTATTGTAATGGAGAATAGTCAAAATGGAACTAAACCATATACTGTAAAAATTCCTGCAACAAACAGACAAGCGATAAAAAACTCACCAGTCTCTATGCCAATAGATTTAAATAAAGATAAATCTATTCGTAATCCTTTTATTATACCTGGTCTTAAAAAAATAAATGTAGACTCTCAATTAAACCCTAATTATTCATTCAGTAATTTTGTTGAAGGCGATTGTAATAGATTAGCTCGTTCGGCAGGCTTTGCTGTGGCAAAGAATCCAGGTGGAACAGCATTCAATCCGTTACTAATTTATGGAGGGGTTGGCTTGGGGAAAACACACTTAGCCCATTCCATTGGAATTGATGTGAAAAATAGATTTCCGAACAAAACAGTATTATACGTTTCTTCTGAAAAATTTACTCACCAATTTATTGACGCTGTAAGAAATAATGAGCAAAACGATTTCATCCACTTCTACCAAATGATAGATGTGTTGATTATTGATGATGTTCAATTTTTTGGTGGAAAACCAAAAACACAAGATGTATTCTTCCATATATTTAACCATCTACACCAATCTGGAAAACAGATAATTTTAACTGCTGATAAAGCACCTGTTGAAATAGTAGGAATGGAACAACGTTTACTTTCTCGTTTTAAATGGGGGTTAGCTGCTGATCTACAAGCACCCGCTTTAGAAACTAGAATTGCTATTCTTGAAAAGAAAATGTATCAAGAGGGATTAGAGCTTCCAAAAGATGTTGTAGAGTATATCGGTTACAGCATTACAACTAATGTAAGAGAATTAGAAGGTGCTTTAATTTCTATTTTGGCACAATCATCATTAAATAAAAAAGCCGTTAACTTAGATCTTGCTCGTCAAATGGTAGACAAGTTTGTGAAGAACACTGCTAAAGAAGTATCGATTGATTACATCCAAAAAGTGGTTTGTGATTATTTTGATATGGCGATAGATACTTTAAAATCTAAAACGAGAAAAAGAGAAGTGGTGCAAGCGCGTCAAATTGCAATGTATTTCTCTAAACAAATGACTAAATCTAGCTTAGCTACAATAGGTATGCACTGTGGTGGGAAAGACCATGCCACGGTATTACATGCTTGCAAAACCGTAAACAATCTTATGGATACTGACAAGAGATTTAGAGGTTATATTGATGATTTAAAGAAAAAAATTAGTTTACAATAATATTTAAGAAGCAGTTGATAATGATTCTCATTATTTTGCACTAACTAAACAGGAACGTTAATTTGTTCCTGTTTTTTTATGCTATTAAGTATCTTTACACCAAATGGGATTCCTTAAAAGAAAATATGAAACTCCTGAGCATCACAAGCCTATTTCAAAAAAGGGTCAGAAAAGTATATTTTACTTTATGCTGGGGCTAATACTATTAACCACTATTTATATTTTATCATTTTATATATGAAAAAAGTATTATTTGTTTGTCTGGGAAATATTTGTCGTTCAGCAATGGCAGAAGGAATTTTAAACAATAAAGTCAAATCACAGGGCCTAAATATTCTGGTTGAATCTGCTGGAACTTCAAGTTATCATATTGGACAAGCCCCTGATAGAAGAATGCAAGCAAAAGCGTTAGAACATGAAATTGATATTTCTGGACAAAGAGGAAGGCAATTTGAAGTTTATGATTTTGATGAATATGACTACATTTTTGCAATGGACAAATCAAACCGAGATGATATTTTAAGTTTGGCAAGAGATGAAAATGATGCAAAAAAAGTTGAATTATTTTTAAATCTTAGTAATCCCAATATGGATTTAAGTGTTCCCGACCCATATTATGGAGGAGAACAAGGATTTGAAGATGTCTATCAAATGTTAAATATTGCTTGTGATGCTTTCCTTTCTAACCTAGGTAATGAATAAGAAAGGAACGCTTTATATGATTCCTGTAACTTTGGGCGACACAGCTGTTAACCAAGTGATTCCTGAATTTAACAATGCTATTATAAATGATATTGATGTCTACATTGTAGAGAACATTAAAACTGCTCGTAGATTTTTAAAAAAGGCTGGTATTAAAAAAGCAATTGATGAATTGAGTTTTTTTGAATTGAACAAAAGGACATACGAATCGGAACTACCTACTTTTTTAAAACCTATTGGTAAAGGGCAACATATCGGCATCCTCTCCGAAGCTGGTTGTCCAGGAATTGCGGACCCCGGAGCAGAAATTGTATCGCTAGCACAACAACAAAATATTAAGGTTGTGCCGCTTGTTGGCCCCTCCTCTATCCTTTTAGCTTTAATGGCGAGTGGTTTTAACGGACAAAGCTTTTGTTTTAACGGTTATTTACCGAAAGAACAAAAAGAAAGGGTTCGAAAAATAAAGGAATTGGAGAAAATAGCTAAAAACAAGCAGCAAACTCAATTATTTATTGAAACACCATATAGAAATCATCATGTGCTAGATGACATTCTAAAAAATTGTTTTGGCACAACCAGAATATGTATCGCAGTTGATGTAACACTTCCTTCTGAACAAATAATCACAAAAACTGTAGAAGAATGGAAATCGGTTAGCATCAATTTAAACAAGCGCCCTTGCATATTCTTAATTGGCTAAATCTATTTCTCTATACTTTAACAACAAACCCGTGCAGTTCTTCTCTTTAGGGTAATTCATCATCTTCAGTAACTCATTAGCTCCATCAAAAACGTGAACATCAGGATAGTAATTATCTCGAGCAAAATGCATATATTTTAATACTTTAAAGGCATTAAACCACTTAAAAAACACTTCAACAAAGTGTTTTTCTGAAGTACTATTCGTTCTTAATTTTGGCAAGTTTTCTTCAAAATCTATGGTGAATAAAAAATCTTGGACAGATTTAGGAATAACATTTTTGTTATTGTACAAATCA
>JBFIEB010000107.1:0-8237 GCA_041603555.1 Vicingaceae bacterium | reverse complement strand
GGTGATGATTTTGATATTGATTATGTGGCTCATGAAATGGGACACCAATTTGGTGGAAATCATACACACACTCATAGCTTTAGTGAAGGTACTGGTGCTCAAATGGAACCAGGAAGCGGCAGTACAATTATGGGCTATGCTGGTATTACTGGCCCTTCAGATGTTCAACCACATAGTGATGATTATTTTCACTTTTTTAATGTTGAGCAAATAACCAATTATGTTTCTGGCACAGGATGTCAAACAAATACAGCTATTGTAAATGCACCTCCGGTTGTCAATGCAGGTTCTGATTTCACCATACCTCATTCTACAGCTTATATTTTAGAAGGTGCAGCTACAGATCCTGATGTTGGAGATATTTTAACTTACTGCTGGGAACAAGGAGACCAAGGATTTGAGTCTAAAACAAGTGTGACTAGTGCTCCAAATAGTGGAATGTCTCCTTCTTTTAGATCTCTCCCTCCAACTACTAAAAATGATAGATATATACCAAAGTTAGCTGATGTAGTAGCAGGTAATTTAACCACACAATGGGAAACCGTTCAGACACAAGCTGGTGTAATGAACATGTCTCTTACAGTAAGAGATAATGCTACAGGTACTGGACAAAATAATGTTGATAAAATGATAGTTACAGTTGATGGTGCCTCTGGTCCTTTTGTTGTAACTTCTCAATCCACTAATGTGACTTGGACGGTTAATACAACAGAAACAGTTACTTGGAATGTTGCAAATACTACTGCAGCACCAGTAAGTACTCCAAATGTAGATATCTTTTTATCGTTAGATGGTGGTGTTTCGTTTTGGAGTACATTAGCTTCTGGTGTTCCTAATAATGGTTCCGCTACAGTAACTGTTCCTTGGAGCACAGCAACAACAAATGCTAGGGTAATGGTTCGTGGTGCAGGAAATATTTTTTATGCTGTAAATAGCTCCAATTTCACAATAGTTTCTCCTACTAGCATAAATGAGGTAAATAGTCAAAGTGCTAGTATTTACCCCAACCCGACAAATGGGATGCTTCATCTAAAGTTTCAGGAATTGAAGAAAATAGATAAAATTTCTATTTCAGATGCACAAGGTAAAGTTGTTTATCTAGAGACCGATTTAAAGACATCATCTATGAAAATTGACTTAAGTGATGTTTCAAGTGGTCTTTATATGCTACATATACAAAGCAATGACGGAGTTGAAGTACATAAGATCACAAAACAATAATGTTTTTTCAATTAAATCCTGTTCCGATATCCTTCGGAACAGGATTTTTATACAACAAAATTTAAATTTTAGCGTATTATCTTGATAAGCAATTTATTTTGGCACAAACTTTGCCTTTATCCAATACACTTAAAAACTTAACTTATGAAAACTCCACTATTAATACTTACATCGATGGCTATTTTTCTATTTGTAGGTTTTACGAATGAAGAATTACCACAAGTTGAAGAAAATGAATCTACCACAAAATTTAGAAAAATAAACAACAAAGCTTTTCAAGCAGGAGAAGTACTTCAATACAAACTTCATTATGGTGTAATTAATGCTGGTACAGCTCAATTAGAAGTAAAAAAATTAAATAATAAAATTGCTGGAAGAGAAGTATATCACATTATAGGTTCAGGAAATAGTAAAGGTGCTTTTGATTGGTTTTTTAAAGTAAGGGATCGATATGAAACTTATTTGGATGTAGAGGGTGTTTTCCCATGGCTGTTTGTTCGGGATGTTAATGAAGGAGGATATAAATTAAAACAAAAATACAAGTTCGTGCAAAATAAGAATGTAGTAGATAATGGAGAAGGGAAAACTTTTGAAGCCCCTAGTGGAGTCCAAGATATGCTTTCCGCTTTTTATTATGCTCGTTCAATCGATTACTCTAACGCAAAAAAGGGAGAAGTTTTTACTGTTTGGTCTTTTGTAGATGATGAACTTTGGCCTTTGAAAATTAGATTTTTGAAAAGAGAAGAAATTAAAGTGGGTGGTCAAAAATATAAAGCCTTAAAATTTTGTCCGGTAGTTCAAGAAGGCCGTTTATTTAAAGATGAAGACGATGTATCAGTGTGGATATCTGATGATGAAAATAAAATACCACTATTAGCTCAAGGAAAAGTATTCGTAGGTTCAATTAAATTTGAATTAACTGGCGCTAAAGGATTAGCCAACCCCTTAGCTAAAATTAAATAAACAATATTCTGTTTAAAAATATAGGTTTTATAAGGCGTTGAGTTACTTCAACGCCTTATTTTTATGCCATTATGAGGAAAGGAGGAATATTAGCTGTTGTATTAATTATCATTGGAACAATTATTTTTATATGGGCTTATCTTCAGCCAAATGAAAATTCTACAATTCAAAATGATGAGATTATAGAAGTAGATACTATCCCTGAACCAATAATCGAATATGGTTTAAATATGGATTCTTTTATTATCCACAAAAACACCATTGAACCCAATCAATTTTTAGCAAATATTTTACTCAAGTATCATGTTCCTTATCCTGAAATTGACAAACTTGCTAAACAATCTAAGGAGATTTTTGACGTAAGGAAAATTGCATCCGGAAAAAATTACACGATACTCTGCAAAAAAGATTCAATAGAAAAGGCTCAGTATTTTATTTATGAGCCAAACGCAATTGATTACATTGTTTATGATATGCGAGATTCATTAGTAATTTATGAGGGGAAAAGAGAAGTCATTACAAAAATCAAAGAAGCTTCAGGTATCATAAAATCATCGCTTTATCAAACCTTAGATAATGCTGATGTTGACCCCGTTTTAGCAATTGAAATGGCAGATGTTTTTGCTTGGACCATAGATTTTTATCGTATTCAAAAAGGAGATTGGTTTAAAGTAATTTACGAGGAAAAATTTGTTGAAGGAAATTCTATTGGTATTGGACGAGTATTAGCTTCTAATTTTAATCATTATGATAAAGATTTTTTTGCGTGTTATTTTGTTCAAGATAGTATTGGAGATTATTTTGATGTCAGCGCCAATAGTTTGCGAAGAGCGTTTTTAAAATCTCCTTTAAAATTTGGGAGATTATCATCTGGCTTTAGTATGAGGAGATTTCATCCGGTGCAAAAAAGAAATAAACCCCACTTAGGAACCGATTATGCTGCACCAACCGGTACGCCAATTATGGCAACTGGTGATGGAGTTGTAATTGCATCATCTCGTACTTCAAACAATGGCAACTTCGTAAAAATAAAACATAACAGTACTTATACTACCCAGTACTTACACATGAGCAAACGAGGTGTTAATGTTGGACAACATGTTACACAAGGAGATGTAATCGGTTATGTTGGCAGTACAGGATTAGCAACTGGGCCTCATGTGTGTTATCGCTTTTGGAAAAATGGAAGTCAAACTAATCACTTAAAAGAAGATTTTCCACCATCAGAACCAGTTCAAGCAAAACATTTAGGACGGTTTAAAAAAGTATTAAAGAAGTATAAAGTCCGAGTAGATAAAATTAAGTTGAAAAAGAAATTCATCTAATGAGTTTTCCTGCAAAGGCAGGAATCTAGTAAAAGTTATTGTTTACCAATGCTGGATACCTGAACTCCACCACGTTTCATCAGGTAAAAAACATAGTTTATTGTGCCATTATTCGTTCACTAAAAAGACGTTTGCCCAAATTATCTGTACCAACTGCAATGTATAAGCCTTCACTTAGCTGATTTAGATTAATCGTTGTCTTATTATTCGTAATATTTTCCTGATTATATACTTTTTTTCCTGTAACATCAAACAAGACTAAATTATAAGAATCTTCAATTTTACCTTTATAATAGATAGTCAAATTATCTTGAAAAGGATTAGGAAAAACAATTACTTCTTTTGAGTTGGTAAATTCAATTTCTTTTATAGAAACTGTACTATTTGTAGTGTCAATAGTATTCAGCACAGTATTAGTTATTACAGCAGGGTTAAAATCAAAATAAATATGACCAGTATTAAATATAGGGGTATTTGGAGCTAAACCAGTATCTGGTTTTATTTTAAACTTTACAAAACCTTGGCTACCTAAAAAATCAACATTGCTATCGGGTAGCATAATGTTTTCAAATTTAAAAACAGCTTCGCCATCTTGCTCAACCCAAACTTGCATCGGGTGGCTATAAGAACCGATTTGCATGGTGCTCCAATTCAAGTTAGAATCTAATTGATCACGCACCATAACAGTAATGGCAGTATCATTCCCTGTATTCTGAAAGCGAATTAAATATTCTAGCTCTTGATTATTAGCAATATAACCCTGTGGTCCAATTCCTTTTGGAGTCACCGATTTATCATTAGGGTCAATAGCACAAACTAAAACCTGCTGTAGCGTATCAGTATTAGAATAAACGATATTATTAAGTGAATCGTGTTCATACACTATTAATGAAGATTTTAGTGTGTCTCCTAAGCTGAGCACTGACGGCATCTGTACTTGTAGGTTGATTGTTTTTGATGAAAAGAAAAACAGGCTATCATATTCCCAATAAATATTTTGCCCTATAATCGAATCTGGACTTATAGCAGAGGCAATAAATGCTATCGAATCATGTAATTGCAAATGAATTACACCGCTTGGCATTGTTGTCCCTAGATTTTGTATGTTGACCCAATAGTTAATTTGATTATTGCATCTTGGAGTACCACCTCCTAAACTAGGCTTAATTAAAGTTAAAACAGTATCGGGATAAAACCCGAAATTTAAACTATCTATAACTGGTATAGCTCCAGTTAACAATTGAGTAAAAGATGTAGAATCCGTAATTAAATTCCATAATGAATCTATTACGTATCCAATAATATACTCTCCTGTATCAGTTGCAAAAAAATAGTTGCCATTATTATTGGTAAAACTCATTAAAGGATTAGGTTGTGATGTTGTTTGAATAGAAGAAAGCCCTAACTCATTAGTATCTAATTTTTTATTTTGATTCGCATCATAAAAAACTTGTCCTTTAAGTTGGTATGAACTATTATAAAAAACTTCGTGCCAACCTATATAATAATATGGAACCACTCCATTTCCTTCCGCAAGAATATCCATATCTCCATCACTATCTATATCTGCTATTATTGAAGATATTGTAGGATACTGTGAAACAATTACTGGTAAATTAAAAGCTCCTCCACCAAGGTTTTGATACCATTTTAATCCATACACATCTGATGATATGACATCTATGTCACCATCTCCATCTAAATCAGATGCATATACACTTTTTGGGTTATAAACATTAGGGGTAATAGATAAAATTTGCTGAACTCCAAAAGTACCATTTCCAAGATTTTCATACCATCCAACTTTGCCATTTGGAGCTGCTTGGGTATTAAAAGAAACAGAAAGTACGTCTTGATCTCCATCCCCATCCAAATCAGCAGGATAAATATCATAAGTCCCTGAATCTGAGTTGAGAATAATTTGTTCCAAACCAAAGACACCTCCTCCTAAATTTTCAACCCATCCTATTTTTTGATTTTGTCGTGCTGCATATAAAACATCTGAATCTCCATCTCCATCTATATCACTCGCATACACAGCTTCAGCCAAAACAGCAATATTTGAAAGAATTTGTTGAGCACCGAAAACACCATTTCCAAGATTTTCATTCCAGGCAATTATATTATCGAATCTATAAGCAGAAAGGACATCCATATCTCCGTCATTATCTAAATCAGCAGCATAAACGGATGATGCACCAAGAGCATTGTTTGGAATAATTTGCCTTGTAGTATCAATAATACCTCCTCCCAAATTTTCATGCCATGCAACAATAGTATCATTCATAGATGCTGTAAGTATATCGATGTCTCCATCCCCATCTAAATCAGCAGTATAAACAGAATGAGGGTTGAAATAGCTTGTTGAAATAGTATTCGATTGCCCAAAAATGCCATTACCTAAATTTTCATACCAAGCAACCTTATTAGGTCCTAATGAAAGGTATTCAGTGTAAACAACGTCCATATCTCCATCTGAGTCAATATCAGCAGTATGCACATCTAATATAATTATTGAAGTAGTGTCAATAATTTGTACACCCCCAAACTGAGCATTTGCAAAATTTAGCAAAAAAAAGTGAGAGATAAAGGATATTAGTTGTTTCATAAAGAACTAATTTATTAAAAAAACAATGGCTTAGGCAAAAAATAATACCTATTTCTTTTTAAAGGCAGTTTTTATAGATAATCGGTTTTTATTATCTTAACTTCTTATTATTCTGATGCCTCTCTTTATCCCTAGCTGTTTTCTTCTCTAAACTTTTTTGTAGTGCATGCGTTAAATCAACCCCTGTTTGATTGGCCAAACATATCAAAACAAATAACACATCAGCCATTTCTTCCCCAAGGTCTTTATTTTTGTCACTTTCTTTTTCGGACTGTTCCCCGTATCTCCTGGCAATAATTCGAGCAACCTCACCCACTTCTTCAGTTAACATAGCCATATTGGTCAATTCGTTAAAATAACGAACTCCATTTTCCTTAATCCATTGGTCAACCGCTTCTTGTGCTTCCTCTATTGTCATTATGCTAAGCTAAAAGTTTTATTTCTCTTTTTTACTAAATTTGACAAAAAGAATTTAAATGCGTTTAGAAAAAAAGTACTTTCTACACTACATCGTCATCTTGGTCATCATGATCATTTTTGTCGGTTATTTTTCTTCAAGAGCAAAAAAGAAACAGCAAAAAGAGCTTTGCTGGGCGAACATTCAACATCAAATAAACTCGATAAATGATTTAGATTCGTTAGTAGATTATGAAATTGCCGAATTTCAAGTATTGGTTGAACAAAGTTTAATGATAAGAGCAGGAATGCTTGAGGTTGCAAAAGACATTAACAAAGAAAAAGAAGGTCCTATTTCATCGAAAAACTTAGAATTTCTTAGAGAAAATACGGAGACTTGTTTAATACTCAGAGATAAACTTTATGCTGTAACACACCGTTACGAATGTGCTTTAGATGCTACAGAAGAAGAATTACAACGAGAACAAATACCAGAAGCTATTCGAACCAAAGCTGTTATGCTTTCGGTTGCAGCAGCGCTTACATTGTATGATAATTATTTGATGGGTGCATTAATTTTTGAAAATGATAAGCGTCTTAGAAGAATTTTAAATGATCCGGATAAAGGCTTTGGAATTTCTGCCAATGAACTGCTGGAAATAACTTTGGCTGCAAATTCTATTAGCAAACAAAAAAGAATTCAAGACGGAATCCTCTTTTTTGAAGAAAAGAAAACACTATTTGCCAATTTAAAAGACGATGATTTTTATTATTTAAAGTTGTTAATTTATGCCAGCCCCTCTTACAACCACTTAAAAAATATTAGCACAGGCGATATGATTAAAAAGAAATTTCAAATGTTTGGAAAAATATCACGCGATGTAGTAGCTGAATTAAGAGATGATGGATTTGATGATGTTAGTAAGTTTTTTGGAAATTCTGTTGGTTTAATTGAATCAAGAAAAGGAAAACTGTATGGAAAAGAGGCGATTAGAAAACAACTATTAGAACAACTCCAACCGCTGGATATTATTCTTGAAAAAACCCCTTTCCGATTAACTGATAAATTAATTCCTGGTCATTTTGGGCATGTAGCGATATGGGTTGGCAGTCAAAAAGAACTAAAAGAAAAAGGGCTGTGGGAGCATGAGGTTGTTCAACCTTATCATAACAGGATTACTCCTGAGGGAGAAACTGAAGATTCTAAAAATGGTTATCATGTATGTGAGGCATTGCGCGAGGGTGTGAAATTAAGTTCTTTAGAGGAGTTTATGAATATTGATGATATTGCCATTTTACGTCCTGTTTTTTCTGATAACATCAGTGAAAAAGAAAAGGAATCTTTACTGCTTACCTTTAGACAATTAGGTAAAGAATATGATTTTAATTTTGATGTAAATACTACCGAAAAAATCGTATGCTCAGAGCTGGCGTACGTTTGTTTTCCTCAAATAGATTGGCCCACAGAAAAAACTGTTGGAAGATATACCATCAGTCCGGATAATGTTGCTAATCTTTGTTGGAATGGTATTCCTTTACAATTAATAACTTTTTACCATGATGGTGAAAAATGTCCTGAAGAAAAGCAATTGAAACTGCTTAAAGAGTTAATGACAGCTGAATAAATTCTATTTCAATAAATGCGATTTGGATGAATTTTTCCAACCTGCTTGAGATTCATAATCAACCCAATAAATCTTCAAATCGGCTTGGCTTTCATAATC
>JBFIEB010000106.1:0-8312 GCA_041603555.1 Vicingaceae bacterium | reverse complement strand
TGATGTTACTTCAATTACTAGAGATAAGGAATATAATCTCACAAAAGGAACTGAGGGGTCTAAAGTGTTGTGGTTTACCGCTAATCCAAACGGAGAAGCAGAAACTGTATTGATAAAATTGAGGCCAAAACCTAACATTAGAAAACTAAAGTTTGAATTAGATTTTTCTGAATTAGCAATAAAAGGGAGGGGTGCTCTAGGCAATAGAGTAACTAAATATCCTATTGCTAAAATTGAATTAAAAGAGAAAGGAGTATCCACACTAGCAGCACGTAAGATATGGTTTGATGATTCTGTTCAACGATTGAATTCTGAAGAAAGAGGAGAATTTTTAGGTGATTTTAAAGCTGAAGATAGAATATTAACCATTATGCAAAGTGGTGAATATCAATTAACAGGTTTCGATTTGTTTACAAAGTTTGATGAGGATATGATTATTATTGAAAAATGGAATCCAAACAAACCAATTTCTGCAGTATATTTTGATGGAGAGAAGGAGCATTATTTTGTAAAACGATTCTTAGTTGAACCAACAGAGAAAAAGACATCTTTTATTACGGAGCATGAAAATTCACAATTAGAAGTAGTCTCCACAGATTGGTTACCACAGATACAAACTACTTTTTCAAAAGTTAAAGGCAAGCAAAGAGATGCAGAAATCATCGCTTTAGAGGAGTTTATTACACTTAAAGGAATGAAAGCTATTGGTAATCGATTGACTCAATATAAGGTTAAAAATATTGACTTATTGGAGCCATTACCTTATGAAGAGCCAGAGGCTGAGGAAGAAGAAGTTGATCAGGATGTAACTGTTGACCAAATTGAAGAGTCAGATGAAAAAGAAAATGGAAAGATTGAAAAGGATGATTCCGAATTACCTAGAGATAAAAAAGAAATTAAGAAAGAAACGAAGCCAAAAACTCAACTTAAAAAGAAAAAAGGTCCAATTAAAGATGTTGAAGGAGATGATGCCGAAGAACAAATGAAATTGTTCTAATGACCTTATCAATAACACTTATCATCATCATTATTACCGTTATCGTTTCATTATCGGCTAACAGTAAACCAGAGCTATATAGTAAATTGTTGTTTAATCCTTATCAAGTATTTCATAGAAAAGAATGGTATCGAGTAATTACCCATGGGTTAATACACGATAATAATAACATCTTTCATTTGATTTTTAATATGTATGTATTGTATTCGTTTGGCGGTGCAGTCGAAACGATATTAATTAATCATTTAGAAGGATTAGGAATTTTGTATTACCTCGTCATCTATGTTGGAGGTATGGTGGTTGCAACTATTCCATCACTAGTAAAGCACAGAGATAATTACAGTTATAATTCTGTTGGAGCTTCAGGGGCAGTTTCTGCCGTGCTTTTTGCAACAATTGCATTTGTTCCTTTTAGTGGTGGTATAGGTATTTTATTTATCCCTATTAGTATACCACCATTGGTATTTGGAGTATTGTATTTGGCCTATGAGTATTACATGCAAAAAAGAGGAGGGACTAACATTGCGCACGATGCACATATCTGGGGAGCCATTTTTGGTTTTTTATTTACCTTAATTTTTGTGCCTGATGCCTTTTCTAATTTTATATCTCAAGTATTGGGGCTATTTGACTAGAATCTAAATTTTTGCATTAACCTTGTCTTTTTATACCTTTAAGTTATGAAAAAAGTCATTTTCTTAGACAGAGATGGTGTAATTAACTTTGAACCAAATAATTATACTTTTGAGATTGAAAAATTTACCATCATTGATGGTCTTTTTGATGCCCTCAAATCTCTTAAACATAAAGGGTATGAGTTTATTGTTATCACTAATCAAGGAGGAATATCTAAAGGTCTTTATAACCATAATGATGTTAATTCCGTACATTTATATATGCGTGAATGTTTTGGACAAGCAGAAATAGACATTTTAGCTATTTATTATTGTCCGCACCACGCAGTAAATGAGAAATGTATTTGCAGAAAACCTGATTCTTTAATGTTAGAAAAGGCAATAGCAAGATATAATATAGATAAATCAACATCTTATTTCATTGGAGATAGTAGGAGAGATGTGCTTGCAGCTGAAAAAACTGGTATAAAAGGAATTCAAATTAAAACAAACGATTCTTTGAGTGATTATTTAAATCAAATAAAGTGAGTAGCCAATTATATATAAACTACAACGGATTTCTTTATAAAGAAGAAGAACCAATTTTTACCGTAAAGAATAGAGCTTTAAGGTATGGAGATGCTCTTTTTGAATCTATTCGGGTGGTTGATGGACAACCATGTTATTTAGAAGATCATTTTAGAAGATTAAAGAAAGGAATGGGAATATTAAAAATGCATTCCGCCAATATTTCTTTTAATGATTTGAAAGGACAAATAATTAAGGTGATTGAGAAGAATCATATTAGAAGAGGAGGAAGAGTAAGATTAACGGTTTTTCGGTCAGGAGATGGATTGTATACACCAGAAAACGAAGGAAAATCTTATGTTATTGAAGCAAAACCTTTTAAGGATAATAATTTTGTTTTAAATGAAAAAGGACTGAATATTGATGTTTTTAATGATATAAGAAGGCATAGAAATGCATTGTCTCAAATAAAAACAACTAATAATATTCCTCATGTGTTAGCTGGAATTCACAAGAAAGAAAACGGGTTAGATGATTGTATTATTTTAAATGATCAAGGAAGAGTGGTTGAGGCGATAAGCTCTAATATTTTTCTTTATAAAAACCATAATATTTATACACCATCACTTGATGAGGGATGCATGGATGGTGTAATGAGAAAGCAGGTGCTAAAAATTGCAAAGGAAATGAATATTAATGTTTTTGAGGGAATGTTAAATGGTAGTATGCTTTTGCAGGCTGATGAAATGTTTCTGACTAATGCTATTAGTGGAATTCAATGGGTAGTATCTTATCGTCAAAAAAGATATTTTAATAAAGCTACTAAAGATATATTGGATTATTTAAACCAATCAATGCCTATCTAAAATAAGCCTGAAAGTAATTAGTGGAATAGCGGTAGCTGCTCTATTAGCCCTAGCTACACTTGTACTTCTATTAATTCTAGGCCCTATCCAAGCTAACGGCATTACCCCTAGTCCTAATGACATATGTTCCTTGATTATTATTTTAATTCCGGCAGCACCTGTAACTACATTGTAATTCCAACAGTAAATTCCTTCAGCCATAAGGTAAACTTTTCTACCAATTTGTTTTTGAAGTGCTACATAAATGTTACTTAAAAAGAATTCTCGTTCTTCATGTATCATATCAACTGTGCTCTTAACATAATAAAACCCTGCCCCAAAAGTGATGTTGTTTTGTATGTCTCCCAGTGTAACCATACTTTGACCTCCAGCAAAAAATACAACAGTATCTTGAACGGAGTTTGTATCACTAGGATCTTTTTTTTTATAGAAAAGCTGTCCAATAGATGCCGACATGCCAAGCATAACCTCATCATTAATGTTTATTTGCTGCTTTACTGAGCCTATGAACGTACCGACTAAAGATATACTTAAAGATGCCATTGTGTTATTTGTTATGCCATAACTTCCTTTAGCATACAATATGTCGGTATTAGAGAACCTCATGTCTCTACTTTTTAAAGTATATGCTGACGAACTAAGCAGATAGCTGGTAAAGTCAGGATTTGGGATTGTATTAAAAACTTTGTTTTTAGGTTCAGCAGGTTTATCAATTACGTAATCATCATCTTGTGCGATGGCATAAAAATTAATAAAGCAGAAAAACAGGAAAAAGATAAATATTCCTCTCATTTAATTTAAATTGGGGTCTTCAGGGAAATTAGATAATAACGAATATTTAGATCCCATCTGTTGAAGAATAGTAGACCATAAGTTAACATTGTTTAATTGATCAATGGTTAGTTTAGCATCAGAAATTATCCATGATTCATCTTGAATTTCTTCAATTAGTTGCTGATAGTCCCAACCAGAATAACCAATGAAAAATTTTATTTCATGAGGAAAAATCTGCTGATCCAATACCAATTGTTTTAACTGTTCAAAATTCCCAGACCAAAATAAGTTATCACTTATCTGAACGCTTTCTTCAATAATTTTACCTTGAGTATGTATATAGAATAAATTGTCTGATTGAACTGGGCCACCCATGAATATGGGGGCATCAAAAGTTGGAAAATCTTCTAGTGCCTCATTGATTTTTATCTCCAAAGGTTTGTTTAGCATAAACCCAAATGAACCTTCTTTATTATACTCAGTAAGTAGAACTACAGACCTTTTAAAATAAGGGTCATCCATAAAAGGTTCAGCAATTAATAGCCTACCTTTCTTAGGTTTAAATTTATTAAGTTCTGTTATTGTATAATCTAAAGGGTTAGTCATAACACAATAGTAAATCTATCAATAAATTTACTTATTAAATAGCTAAATTTGATTATTGTTAATAAAATGTATCAAATCGTTAGCTTTGTATTAGATAAACTTGGTTTAGAAAATGAATGAGGATATAACAAATTATCTAAATGAAATTAGGAGAGATTTTGCAGGTCAACCTTTTGATGAAGACTGTGTAAATAAAAACCCTATTGAGCAATTTTCCGTATGGTTTGAGGAGGCTGTAAATGCTCAATTATTAGATCCTTATGCAATGTCAATTTCTACAGTTGATTTTAATGGACAACCATCTACTCGTATAGTTTATATGAGAGGAATTAAAGACGGTGGTTTTGTGTTCTATACCAATTACAACAGCAGTAAAGGAAAAGATTTAACTGAAAATAATTTAGTATCGCTTAACTTTTTTTGGGGAGAATTGGAACGCCAAATAAGAATAGAAGGAGAGGTTGAAAGGGTTAGTGAAGATGATTCTGACACTTATTTTGCTCAACGACCAAGAGAAAGTCAAATTGGTGCATGGGCCTCGAATCAAAGTGAAGAATTAACTGATAGGAATGCTTTAGAAAAAAAAGTAAGTCATTATACTGAGAAATTTAAGGATGTTGATGTTCCTCGTCCTGAACATTGGGGAGGGTACATTGTAAAACCTACTAAAATAGAATTTTGGCAGGGTAGAGCTAACCGCTTACACGATAGAATTGTTTATACAAAATCTGATAATGATTGGAAACAATCAAGGTTGTCTCCTTAATAAACTTAAAGATTCTTTTATTAGGACGAATAATCCAATTAATAATAACGGAAGAATTGGCAAGGTGTATCTTTCTTCCAACCCCCTTTGAAAATAGCACAAGTAAAAAATATAAATAAAGAGGCTAATTACGATACCATAATTTAAAATATCTAGTTTTTTTACAAAGAATAGGCTTAAGATTAAAGCGATGAAACAAAAGCTGTGGAGAACATAGAAAATTAATCTTATGGTTTCCATTAACCAATTCCCTCTATAAGTTTTCTGGAAGATGTGCAAAGATAAATTTGAATGAAAAGTCATTGTTACAAACACTTTCGCAGGAGATATAACATGATATCGCATCCAAAAATTACTTTTAAACTCTTTAGTTAATTCTTTAATTTCTTTAACCACTTCTTTTTCCAATGGTGGAAGTTCTTTGGGCATAAGTGTTTCTTTTATCAGAAAGGGTTGCTGAATTAGTATAGCTTCTTGATATTTCTTTAGCGTTTTTACTAACCTATCTTTTCCAAAATGTTTAATAACATAATTCGGATAGGTTTTTATAATGTTATTTATGTATATCATAGAAGTGTCACCTTTAATAGCAGCACTCCAAAAAGGATCCATAACTGACAAAGTGATAAAACCCTTTTCTGCCCAACTACCAGTAAATTCCCAATATGCTGCAAATGGTGGTCTATACATTGATACTTGTTGGCTATCGTAAATAGGGTTCAGACCAACATACTCATTGGCAATATTATAGTTTCTAATTTGCCATATAGCCATTAAGCTAAATGCTATACTTCCAAATAAAAGAAGTTTAATAAGAGCTGTTTTAACTGATGTTTTCCAGTAATCTTTAATTAAAAACAATGGGAGTAATAAACTAAATACCCCAAGAGCCGGTCTAGTAATAAAGAGAAATGAAAAAACAAATGCTGCGCTTAAATAATAGCCGTTTTTTGATTTATTGCTTTTATGTCGAAAGCCTTTAAAAAGCAAAAAAACGTAGAGTAATAAGAAACTTGGTGTTACTCCTTCCGTTAAAGTGAAGTATAAAAAGCCGATAGCAATTGGAGTAATACCATAAATGCATGAGCTAATTAGAGCTAATTTTTTGCTTTTCAATAACGATAAAGCAATAAAATAGAACCAGTAGACGGAACACGAGAATAAAAAAAGCTGAAGAAATTTTAAAAACAGTAACGAATGTTTAGCTCCAATGGTTTTTAAAATGACATAATATATTATTCCGTAACCAGGAGGTCTGAAATAATGAGACTGATCTCTATTTGAACCTTCTTTCCACACCCCATATTTAATGTAGTTTTCTGGTGGATAAAGATAGCTGTAGTCATCATTGGTTACAACTGTTTGACTATCCCTAATTTTATCTTTTGGAAGATGGTTGAGATTGACTTCGTTATAAATAAAAGCCGACAAAAAAGAAAGAATACATATTATCCATATCTTCTTCGACCTTATGAAATTGAGGAAGTACATTAATTAAATTTCCCCTTTCTCAATGAGTAGCTTGGTTTTTAAAATGCCTGCAACAGTTAGGCTGTCTGTTATTTTTCCATCCATTACCATTTGATAAACTTCATTAAATGGTAGCTTCTTAATTTGTAACACTTCTCCTTCTTCAGGTTCCGGAGGATAATAACTTAACCCTTTTGCAATATAAATTATCCCTTTTTCATCAGAAACAGAATTGCTAAGATGCATGTCCAATATGTTTTCCCAGTGGTCAGCTTTTATACCCAATTCTTCTAGCAGCTCCCTTTTAGCTGAATCTAAAATATTTAGATGGTGTAGCCCACCTCCTTCACAAATTTCCCAACTATATTCACTCAATGGATAACGGTATTGACCAACCAGCCAAGTATTATAATCTTCATCTAATGGAATAATACCGATAGCAACGTTTTTGTAATGAACAACGCCATAAATACCATTTCCACCGTCAGAATTAATCGTTTTGTGTTCAGTTATTTTTATCCATGGATTATCATATTTCACTTCACTTTTCAGTGTTTTCCATGGATTTTCGTCTGTATCTACCATTAACCAAAGACTCTCTTTAAAATTGAACTAACCCGTGCGATAGGATCCTTACGGATCTTTTTTTCTTCTTTCTCTATCATGTGGAAAAGTCCATCCATCGCTTTGGTAGTAATATAATCTTCCAAGTTTGCGTTCTTCTTTTCGATAAAGGGAATTTTGTTATAAGTATTAATTACTGGATTCCAGTATTTGGTTACTTGAACTTCATCAATAGCATTTTTAACTACTGGATTAAATTTAACTCTCAACTGTCCAGATGTTTTATCTTTTAAATACATGGTGGCAGCATTATCATTTCCCTTTAAAATGGCAAAACCATCAGCAATAGACATGCTTGTAATCGCATTGATAAATATAGGTGCAGCTTCTTTGGATGCAGTTTCAGCAGCACGATTCATAGTCATAACAAATTCATCCACTTGTTTTTTCATTCCCAAGGCTTCTACTTTTTCTTTAACCTTAATCACTTCTGGTGGGAAAGGAATAAAAATTTCTGGATTTTTATAATAGCCATCTAATTTGGAGGTTAGTGCTGTGGAATTGTTTGTCCCAACGGTTAATGCTTCTTTAAGTCCACTAACTACTTCTGAATTAGTAAGAGGATTAGATCCAGTGGTAGTATTTATATCATTAAGAACAGAATTCATTTCAGCACATCCAATTAAAAAAATGAGCATGCTGGTAATAATTGCAATTTTTTTCATAATATTTTTTCTTCTATAAATCATTAGTTGTTCCAAAAATAAGGAATTCAATTATTAAGTTTTAAATCTTAATTCTATTTTAGCTAAATGAAACTTGATATCATATCCATAGGTGATGAACTCTTAATTGGGCAGACGCTAAACACTAATGCTTATTGGATGTCTAGTAGATTAAATAATATAGGATTTGAGATAAGACAACACCTTTCTATAAGTGATACGGAAGAGACTATTACCACAGCAGTTAAAGAAGCGTTAGCTCACGCTGATGTAGTTTTGATTACTGGAGGACTGATATTCGCCATCGTCGAACTCCTCATCGTCGTTTTCTTCGTATGCAGAGTGTGCCGTGTAATCTCCGGCGGCACCGAGTTCTCTCCGGGCCCGAACAAAGTAAGTTCC
>JBFIEB010000105.1:0-8360 GCA_041603555.1 Vicingaceae bacterium | reverse complement strand
TTAGACAAACTTAATGATTTATTTCACTCACAGTTTCCTATTAACACTTCTTTAACAAAAGTTTTTAGTGTTATCTAAGAAACCAAAATTGTGCCAAGCTATTTTGCTAATGGTTTTCCTGTTGAATTTGTTGATAGAGTGGATTGATATTCAATTACTTTGCCTTTTATTCTTAGGGTTACTGAAGGTCTTTTAGCATTAGAAAGAACGATAACAGATTTATTTATAGTGCCAATTCGTTTAGTATCATATTTTACATTAATAATAGCACTTTTTCCTGGCTTTATAGGTTCTTTTGGCCAACTTGGAACAGTGCAGCCACAAGTCTTCTTTGCTTCAGAAATAATTAAAGGAGCATTTCCGGTGTTGGTAAATACGAATTCTCTTTCTCCGTCTGAACCTTTTTCTATGGTACCATAATCGATTATTTCAGTTTCAAAAGTGATTTTAGCAGGGGTTAATTTCTTTATTGGATTAGGTTGAGCAAAAGCTAGTAATCCACATAAAGTTAGATTGAGTGATAAGAATAATTTTTTCATAATAAATAGTTTTTTGGTTTACAATATTCAAAGCTATTTTTGAAGATGTTACCAAAATGTTAATTAACAAATGATTAACTAACCTATAACAGTAATTTAACAAAATAACTTTCTGTGATTTAATTATTGATACTTGCTCCGCAATAACTTATCTTTGACAACTTATTTTTTATAATGATTTTGAAATGAATATTGATAGTAAATATAATCCAAAAGCTATAGAAGATAAGTGGTATGCCTATTGGATGAAAAATGACTTTTTTAGTTCTTCGCCTGATGAAAGAAAGCCATTTACTATCGTCATTCCGCCACCAAACGTAACAGGCGTTTTGCATATGGGACATATGCTTAATAACACCATACAAGATGTTTTAATTCGAAGAGCTAGAATGTTAGGTTATAATGCGTGTTGGGTTCCTGGAACTGATCACGCATCAATTGCCACAGAATCTAAAGTGGTAAACCAACTTAGAGAGCAAGGCATTACCAAAGCTGATATAAGTAGAGAAGACTTTTTAGAACATGCCTTTGCATGGAAAGAAAAGTATGGTGGAATTATTTTAGAACAGCTGAAGAAATTAGGGGCTAGTTGTGATTGGAATAGAACACGTTTTACAATGGAGCCCAAACTTTCTGATGCTGTTACCCAATCGTTTATTAAGTTGTATAATAAAGGATATGTGTATAAAGATTGGAAAATTGTTAACTGGGATCCTAAAGCCCAAACCACACTTTCTAATGAAGAAGTTATTCGAAAAGAGGTGAACTCTAAATTGTATTATGTTAATTATAAGTTAGTAGATAGTGATGAATTTATTACCATTGCCACAACCAGACCAGAGACCATAATGGGAGATACTGCAGTTTGTGTTCATCCTGAAGATGAAAGATATACTCACTTGCACGGTAAGAAAGTAATTGTTCCTATGGTAAACCGTGAGGTGCCAGTTATTTGTGATGATTATATTGATATAGAGTTTGGTACAGGAATGCTAAAAGTTACTCCGGCACATGACACCAATGATTATGAAATAGGGCAAAAGCATAACTTAGAAACCATTGATACTTTTAATGATGATGGAACAATAAGCGAAGCTGCTGGAATTTTTGTAGGAGAGGATAGATTTATAGCTAGAAAAAAAGTGGCTGCTTTATTAGAAGAACAAGGTCAACTGGAAAAAGTTGAAGATTTTACTAATAACGTAGGCTATTCTGAAAGAAACCCAGATACAGTTGTTGAACCCAAATTATCTTTGCAGTGGTTTGTGAAGATGGATGAGATGGTGAAACCAGCTTTAGAGCATGTAATGAATGATGATATCCAACTTTATCCATCGAAATTTAAAAAAACCTACAAGCATTGGTTAGAAAACATTAGAGAGTGGCCAATTTCTCGTCAGTTATGGTGGGGTCAGAGAATTCCTGCATACTATTATAATGAGGAAAATGATTATGTGATTGCAGAAAACCTTGAATCAGCATTAAAATTAGCCATTGAAAAATCAGGTAATAGTAATTTAACAGTTATCGATTTACGTCAAGATGAAGATGTTGTGGATACCTGGTTTTCATCATGGCTATGGCCAATTTCGGTTTTTGATGGTTTTGGAGAAGATAAAATAGATTTTAATTATTATTATCCAACCAATGTGTTGGTGACAGGCTGGGATATTATATTTTTCTGGGTGGCTAGAATGATCTTTGCAGGGTATGAATTTACTCCTGAAATTCCATTAGTAGATGGAAGTGTAAGACCATTTGAAAAACAAAAACCATTTAAGGATGTTTATTTTACTGGAATGGTAAGGGATAATCAGCGTAGAAAAATGAGTAAACAATTAGGGAATTCTCCTGATGCGTTAGGATTGATTGATCAATACGGAGCTGATAGTGTGCGTTTTGGAATGTTAAGTTGTGCTGCTGCTGGTAACGATTTATTATTTGATGAATCTTTATTAGAGCAAGGAAGTAAATTTTCAACTAAGATTTGGAATGCTTTTCGTTTGGTAAAAGGGTGGGAGGTAGATGAAAGTTTAGAACAACCTAAAAATGCTAAAATTGCGATAGAATGGTTCGACTCTAAGCTAGGTGAAACTTTATTATTTATCGAAGACAATTTTTCAAAATATAGATTATCGGATGCATTGATGAGTACATATAAATTGATATGGAACGATTTCTGCTCATGGTATTTGGAAAGTGTAAAACCTAAATATTTAAAACCTATTGATTTTTCAACTTTAAAAACTACCATCTATTATTTCGAACAATTATTAAAAATGCTTCATCCTTTTATGCCTTTTGTTACAGAAGAATTATGGCAAAATATAGAAGATAGAAAAGATGGAGAAACTATAATGTTGCTAGATTACCCTAAAGCTGGAGAGGTAAATAAAATCTTATTAGAAGAGTTCGACTATACTACTACTGTAATTTCAGAAATAAGAACATTTAGAAAATCGAAAAACATTGTTAATAAAGATACGATTGAATTGATGGTTAAAAAGAATGAAAGCCTTAATGAAACATTTGATACTGTAATTTCCCATTTAACCAATTTATCAAGTTTAACCTATATAGAAAATAAAGTAGAGGGTGCTTTTTCTTTTGTAGTAAAATCGAACGAATATTTTATTCCTTTAGCTGGGAATATTGATGTTGAAGCTGAAGTGGAGAAAATAAAAGCTGATTTAGATTATGCTAAAGGTTCTTTAGCAATAGTAGATAAAAAACTTTCTAATGAACGTTTTGTTGCTGGAGCACCTGAACAAGTAGTTGCTGCAGAAAAAAAGAAAAAAGCAGATGCTGAGGCAAAAATAAAAGTATTGAAAGAACAATTAGCCAGCTTGGCTTAAAACTATATAGTATGAAAAATTTAAAATTTACGTTATTAATTATTGGAATAGGGTTATTCACTTTTTCAAATGCTCAATTTAAATTTGGAATAGCTGGTGGATTTAATAGTGCAGCTATGTCAGGAGAAGATGTTAATGGGTCTGGTTCAATTCCTGGTTTCCATGGCGGTTTAATGACTGAAGTTAAACTTCCAATTGCATTAGGTTTTGAAGCGGATGTACTCTATTCTACTAAAGGAGCAAATTTTGCTGTCTTTTTTGTTTCACAAGATTTGAAATTGAATTATATAGATATTCCAGTAGTTGCAAAACTATACATGTTAAAGGTTACAAATCTTCAATTAGGTGCTCAATATTCTATATTGATGAGTGGTTCTTTAGCTGGTCTAGATGTTAAGGACCAATATAATTCTGGCGATATACAAGCTGTTTTTGGTTTTGGGGTTGATGTTAGTAAATTTCATGGAGCAGTAAGGTATTCTATGAGTTTACCAAGTATTAGCTCTAATGGTGATGCTAAAAATAATGTGTTGATGATTTCACTTGGTTTTTGGTTAAAAAAATAACCTAAACAGCAGTCAATTGCAAAGTACTCAAATTCTTGTAAATCCCATTTTCTAGTTGAATCAATTCTGAATGCGTTCCAGTTTCTTTGATTTTACCATGGTCTAATACGATAATGTTGTCAGCATTTTTAATGGTGGATAAACGATGGGCAATAACCAAAGAAGTTCTTCCTTTCATTAACCTTTCCAAAGCCTCTTGCACCAATCGTTCGCTTTCAGAATCCAGCGCACTAGTTGCTTCGTCTAATACTAAAATGGCAGGATTTTTAAGAATGGCTCTGGCAATGGCAATACGTTGTTTTTGTCCGCCAGATAATTGAATTCCTCTGTCACCAACTAGTGTTTCAAATTTCTCTGGAAAACTTTCTATAAATTCTAAAGCATTTGCTTTTTTAGCAGCTTCAAATATTTCTTCTTCAGTTGCGCCTGGTTTTCCATATTCAATATTTTCTTTAATGCTTCCGCCAAAAAGCATCACTTCTTGTGGTACTAATGCCATTTGATTACGAATTTCTGATAGCTCAAAATCTGTTATATTTTTCCCATCTATGGTAATGCTGCCATTTTCTGGAGTGTAAAATCTAAACAATAAAGCTGCAATGGTGGTTTTTCCAGCACCAGAAGGACCAACAAATGCGATTTGTTTGCCTTGTTCTACTTTAAATGAAATGTCATTAATTACTTGAATATCCCTTCTGGATGGATATGAAAAATGGACATTGTTAAATTCAATATTTCCGTCAATACCAATTTTATTAGGCGCCACTAATGAAATGTTCTCAGTATCTTCTTCCAAGATGTCCATAAGGTGTTCAGTAGCTCCAATTGCTTTTTGTAATTGTGAAAATAGGTCAGCTGCCCCACCAAAAGAGAAGCCTAGAATAGCAGAATATATCGCGAATGAAACTAATTCACCCATTGATATTTCATTCATTTGTACCATATGTAGACCGTACCAAACGATAGAAACGATTGCTGTACCTGCAGAAAACATGATTAAACCAATAAAAAAACCTCTCCATTTGGCTCGTTTTACTGAAGTTGATACTGAACTGTCTATACTCTTTTTATATCTGATAATTTCGAAAAACTCATTTGCATAAGCTTTTACACTTGCTATTCCATGTAATGTTTCATCAACGACTATATTAGAATCTGCAATGTCTGATTGAGCTTCTTTTGACAATTTTTTAATGTACTTTCCAAAAAATATTCCAATTAAAGCAACTACTGGAATTACAGCTAGCATAAAAACAGTTAGTCGAGAAGAAATATATAATAGGAAAAATAATCCTACTGGAATTGTGATAACCTGACGAATAATTTCTGCAAGGGTAGTGGTAAAGGTATCTTGAAGCAATGAAATGTCGGAAGTAATACGACTACTTAATTCGCCTACTCGTTTTTGTGAAAAATAGCTCATAGGTGATGATACAAGATGCTTGTAGGTAGTTATTCTTAATAGTGCTAGTGTTTTATGCGTCACATAGCCAAATAAGTAAACCCTTAAGAAGGCCATAAGGGCAATGGTTAAAAAGATGCCAATTAACAAAATCGTGAAAAAATTTAATTCTGCAGCATTAGATGATTTAGCTGTATCTACAAGATTACCTAACACTTTAGGGAACACCATTGTTACAATACTCGATATAACCAATACCAGTAATCCGAATGTAAAAGGAATACGAAACGGTTTTACGAACTTAAAAACACGCATTGCTTTTTTAGTGGATTCTTTGGAAATTTTCTCTCTCTTTTTTCTTGCCACAACTACTTCTTTTTATTTTTATCCTGAAAATCTAATGATTTTACTCCTAGTCTATTCAATATTTTTTTTGCTGTAATTTTTAATGGCTCTTTAATTCCTGTTGCCACTTTTTTCACAGTAGAATCATCTGGTCGAGAAACAAAACGGGAATCACTATAATTGAAGCCTTCACCAACTTCAGTAAAATAATAGGTGTAAAAAGATTTTCTTGTTTCTCCTTCTGGAACTGTTATTTTGCCGTAGCCATGAGGTGAATTTTCATCTGTTAAAAAAATTACTGCTCGGTTAAAATCGCAAGGAACAGTTACTTCGCATTTAGTCATTGGTTTGTCCCAAAGTTCTAAATCTCCCCCATATTCTGGTTTCCAATTTTTATTAAGGTAAATCAAAAGGTTAATTCTACGCCAAAGATTTTCTGCAGGATTGTAATTTACATCAATATGTACATCCACATAACTTCCATTTTGTCCTTGATGAACACCAGAACCTAAAGAATCATCAGTAGTGCTTAACCCATCAATTCCGGTTACAGTTTCCATAAAATTGTACATTTCTTTAGACCCAACGACCTTTTTTAAATCACTAAAGCTAGGGTGAAAACGATCGAAATGATAATCTTCAGACTTGTTTTCATTAATGCTTCTGCGCTTAACATTTAGGGTATCTATTTTTGGAAAATTTTCATAAAGAGTTGTAGCTAGTTCTTCTGTCAAAAAATTAGGTAACACGATAAATTTACAAGGCTTTGCATGTTTAAAATCATGTTTTAATTGCTGTATTTTTTCAGCTTCTAAGTATTCTGGATTGATTATATTTTTCATATTCATCAACTAAGGATAGCAAAGATAACTAAAATATAGGTTTAACAGTAGTTAAAAGAAGTTAACAAAGCCAAAGTGTATTTTCGCTGAACGAAATAAAATGGGATTATCAAATTGTTTTCCGATAGCATAACTGATAGAAAATATTCCCGCTTTGGTTTCAAAACTCATTCCCGCCCCAAATCCGAAAGGTCTGTCTGCTACAAATGCATCAATACCATCATTCTCATAATAGGCGCCATCAAAAAATAAATACAAGTAAGAATTTTGTTCTAAAATATAGCGGTATTCAAGCGTTTCGATGCTATAAAAAGAGGCAAAAATAGATTCTTCGTCAAATCCTCTTAACGTTAGTAACCCTCCTATTCGAAGCAATTCATTTTCAAATAAGTTTTCATTGAAGGTATAGCCATTTTTAGAAGCTAACTTTATAATACTTCTTTTAGTAATAGGAACGTAATAGTTCATATTCAATTCAGAATGGTATAAAGTGCTTTTTAATTTAATTTTCTCATATAGTTTTTCATCTATCTGCGGATTTTTGTTAATGTTTTTATTTCCAAGAGAACCGCTAAGAAAAACAGCATATCCTTTTCTAGGGTTTAAGCTGTAATCAAGTTTATCATTGTAAATTTCTATTCCGTACAATTGCGAGGATACATCAGCATAGGATGGAAGAACCGTTAATGTTGCAAAACCAGCTTGTGATAAAAGACTTGATGATTTGTTATGAAAGAATACCTTAAAGTAATTATTACCCTTTAAAATATATCTCAATCCAACTTTATGACCCACATCTATAAAAGTGGTATCTTTTTTATATAGTTTAAAATTATAATCAAATCCAAAAGGAGTATTTACCAAGAACGGATAAAAGGCATTAAATTTTAAGTCTTGTGTATTTTCTTGAATTGCTCGCCAATTCAATTCAATTTTTTCACCATTGTGAAATGAATTAATCAAGTTTAACTTCACATCGCCAGTAAGCCTTAGTTTGCCAGTTTCTTCATCAGGTAATACTCCTAAAACACCATCGAATCTACTTGCTCTCCTCTTTTTCAAGTAGAGTATTACTTTAGATTTATCTTCAGTAAAAACAACTTTCCACTTTTTTTCTTCTACTACAAATGGAAGTTCCTTAATTCTGTTGCTAATTTTTCTTATGGATTCTTCGTTGTACACATCACCCTCTTTAATTTTAATATAATTTTTTATGTATTGAGTAGATATCCCTGGATTTCCTTTAACCAAAACACTATCAATTTTATAAAGCTGATTTTTTTCTATATACAATTGAGCAGAAAGTTTATTGTTTTTAATTTGTATGCTGTCAAGCATTATAGAAGCAAAAGGATAGCCATGATTTTCATAAAACAGAATAACCTTATTAAAAAAGTTTTTGAGTTGTTTTTCACTGAAAGGTCTATTGTTATATAATTTATCTCTAAAGCCAATTTTACTTAAAATTTCTTCATCAATATTTTTATTGGTGAGGGAAGTCCATTGGTAAGTTTTTCCGAGATGAATAAAAACATGATAATGCGATGAATCAACAACCATACTATCTGTAGTAGCGGTTAAATATGCTTCTTGATGAAGCTGATTTAACACATCCGATAACTCGCTGTTTAATTCGGGCAGTGTTAATGAATTGTTATAGTTTATAAACTTAGAAGCTTTTAATATAGTATCATTAAAACTGACTAATAAATCAATTTTTTGCGCCCTTATAGTGGTGTTAACAAAAGTTACTAATATAATTAACGGTATGTATAGTTTTGATTTCAAGGTATTAATTTACGACAAAAAAG
>JBFIEB010000104.1:0-8434 GCA_041603555.1 Vicingaceae bacterium | reverse complement strand
TTGAATATAAATTGTTTCTTACAGAAAACAGGCTTTACCAAATTGCTATAATACGCGATGGGAGCTACGCTACACCAGAAAGAACTGAAGAATTTTTTGGTTCATTTGAACTGTTAAAAGAAGAATAACTAATTCAAATACTTTTCCTCTAGAACGTTGATGTGATGCTTTTCGTGTCCGGAAATTATATAACCTATAGCTAACACAGTTAGCTTATTGTTATTGGCTGTACCTCCTCTTTCGAGCATCTCAGCACTAAACCTTTTGAATAGAGCAATTGTTCCTTTTCTTACAATATCAAATTCCTCTACAATATCACTTATAGTTCTATTCGTAGAATCGGAATTTAAGACATAATTGTCGTGGTCATATCCAGGTAAATCAGTTTTGTCATTCCTCGCAAATCGTAGCGCTCTATTGCAAAATATACGTTCTGTATCAATTAGGTGTATTAATAATTCTTTAATGGTCCATTTCCCTTTTTCATAAGTAAAATCAGCTTGTTCTTCTGTAATTAGATCTAGGATTTCATTGGTCTTTAAGTGAGAGATTTCCAAAGAATCAATAATATCTTCGTTATCGTTAACTAAATTAATGTAGTGTTCAAAGTACTCAGCAAAGTTGTGATTAGCTAGTGCTACTTGCATAGTTTTCGTTTTGTTTCTACCAAAATTATTAAAATAATAGAGAGATAAAGCTTAATTTTATCATCTTTCAAAAAAAGATATAAACATGACAAAGATTAAGTTTGGAACAGATGGATGGAGAGCAATTATTGCTAAAGAATTTACGGTTGATAATGTGGCAAGAGTTACACTTGGGGCAGCAGATTGGTTAAAAGAAAACTTTGAGACACCTTCTGTTGTTGTAGGACATGATTGTAGGTTTGCAGGTGAATTATTTGCAGAAACAACCGCTAAAGTATTTGCTGACGCTGGAATTAAAGTATTATTAGCGAAAGGACCTGTTTCAACACCAATGGTTTCATTGGGAACATTAAAGCAAAAAGCATCTTTAGGAATTGTGCTTACTGCTTCGCATAACCCACCAAGTTATAACGGCTATAAACTAAAAGGTTATTTTGGAGGACCATTATTACCAAAGGAAATTCAAGAAGTAGAAAATTTAATTCCTGACATTAATTCTGTTGATGTGAATGAGTTATCGATTGAAGATTTTGTTAGTCAAGGTTTGATTGAATATATTGATTTAGAAACAATGTATGTTAGTCATGTAGAAGCAAATTTTGATATGGAAGCCATTCGCAAATCAGATATGAATTTTGCATACGATGCTATGTATGGATCAGGGCAAGATGTAATGAGAAGGTTATTGCCAGACATTGATTTTTTACATTGTGATCATAATCCTGGGTTTAATGGAACAGCTCCAGAGCCAATCCATAGAAATTTAGAGGAGTTTTCTAAAATGATAAAAATAGCTGAAGGTCAAATCGATTGTGGATTAGCAACAGATGGTGATGCTGATAGAATTGGCTTATATGATAGTAATGGCGAATTTGTAGATTCTCACCATATCATTCTCCTGTTGATTAAGTACTTGGTTGAAGAAAAGAAGTATACCGGAAAAGTGGTAATTGCTTTTTCTGTTTCTCCTAAAGTGAAGAAGATGTGCGATTACTATGGACTAGATTGTCAAATAACACAAATTGGATTTAAACATATTGCAGGTATTATGTTGGAAGAGGATGTGTTGTTGGGCGGTGAAGAATCAGGAGGAATTGCAACCAAAGGACATATACCAGAACGAGATGGGATATGGATGGGATTAATTATATGGGAGTACATGGTAAAATCCGGTAAAACTTTAGAAGAATTGATAGCAGAGATTTATGAAATAGTTGGAGCATTTAAATTCGAAAGAATTGATATGCACCTAGAAGAAGAGGAAAAGCTAAAAATTGTATCAAATTGTGAAGCTGGAATTTATAAAAAATTTGGTGACTTAGAAGTAAAAGAGGTAGAAAATATCGATGGATTTAAATATTATTTTCCCAATGATGAATGGGTAATGATAAGAGCATCTGGGACAGAACCTGTTCTTAGAACTTATGCGTCAAGTAGTACAACTGAAAATGCTTTTAAGATATTAGAAAAAACCCATGCAGAGTTTAAAAAGTAAATGATGGATAGTGATTCTATAGAACATAGCTTTTTAAAATCAGCACTAACGCTAGAGAATCCATTTTTGTCCACAGACAATTTTATGGGCTGGTTAGAAGAAAAAAAAGCTAACGTAAAACATAACATTACTCCAATTAAATTCTCAGAAATGATTAATTGGAGATTTAATAATCAGACAGGAAATTTAGAGCATGATTCTGGTAAATTTTTTTCTATAGAGGGGATTAAGGTTAAAACCAACTGGGGCAATGTTGAAGAATGGTCACAGCCAATCATTAATCAACCGGAAATAGGCTTTTTAGGCATTATAACGAAAAAAATTAATGGAGTTTTGTATTTTTTAATGCAGGCTAAAATAGAGCCAGGAAACATTAATTCAGTTCAGCTTTCACCAACGTTACAAGCTACAAAGAGTAATTATATGCAAGTTCATCAAGGTAATAGTCCACTTTATTTAGAATATTTTATAGAAGATAGAGAGGATGTTACTGTATTATTAGATCAGTTGCAGTCCGAGCAAGGAGCCCGATTTTTAAAGAAAAGAAATAGAAATATCATTATAGAAGTGAATAGTGATATTATCGTAAAAGATGATTTTTGTTGGTTAACTTTAGGTCAGATAAAACAATTATTGACTTATGATAACATAATCAACATGGATACTCGAACAGTTATTTCTGGTATTCCTTTTGGAGATTTAAATATCTTGAAAGAAGTTGGAATCGAAAACCAATCAGATTTCTTGGCGTCAGAATTAGATAATAACAATGCTTTACACAACATTGAAACTATTATTTCTTGGATTACCAAACACAAAGCATTTGCGGAATTAGAAATAGAAAGTATTGGATTGAATGCGCTTTCCGATTGGCGGAAAGATGGTGATTCTATCTTTCACAAAGATTACAAGTATTTTTCTGTAATTGCCGTTAAAGCGGAAATAGGTAATAGGGAAGTGCATTCTTGGACTCAGCCATTAGTTAAATCTGCCCAAGAAGGCTTAATAGCTTTCATTATAAAAAAGATTAATGGGGTGCTTCATTTTTTAGTCCAAGCCAAGTTAGAGACTGGGAATTTTGACATCATTGAATTGGCACCAACAGTCCAATGTTTAACAGGAAATTACCGTAAAGGTGAAAACGAATATGAAGTTGAGTTTATAGACTATGTGTTAAACCCTGAAATTTATAATGCTAAAATTAATTATACTGCCTTCCAATCAGAAGAGGGTGGTAGATTTTACAAAGAGCAAAATAAGAATATGATTATAGAGGTAGGTGATGGTTTTGATGTTAATGTCCCAGATAAGTATATTTGGATGACATTGAATCAAATTAAAACATTTATTAAGTTTAATAATTACCTAAATATACAATCGAGAAGTTTACTTTCGGCTGTAAAATTTGTTTAAATGAATAAATTGAAAATAGGCGTTTTAGGTTGTGCCAATATAGCCCAACGTTCGGTTATTCCAGCTATTAAGAGTATTCCAGAGTTTCACCTAATAGCAATAGCCAGTAGGACTAGCGCTAAAGCATCAATATTTGCTCAAGAGTTTAATTGTGAACCTGTTGAGGGTTATCAAAATTTATTGGACAGAAAAGACATAGATGTTATTTACATGCCTTTACCAACAGGTTTGCATGAAGAGTGGGTGATAAAAGCTTTGGACGCAGGAAAACATATTCTAATCGAAAAATCATTAGCTATGAATTATGATTCTGCACACCGAATGGTTGATATGGCAAGGAATAAAGGATTACTGATTATGGAGAACTTTATGTTTCTATACCATGGGCAACATCAGTTTGTTAAAGGGTTAATCAATAACGGAGATATTGGGGAGGTAAGGTGCTTTAGAAGTTCTTTTGGTTTTCCGCCATTGGACACTAATAATTTTAGGTATGATAAAGAGTTGGGTGGAGGTGCATTACTAGATGCCGCTGCTTATACTGTGAGAGCGAGTCAGTTGTTTTTAGGGGATGATTTATGGGTAGAAGCTGCAACATTAAATAGCATCAATTCTGAAGTTGATTTATTTGGTGGGGCATATTTAAAATCTAATAATGGTTTATTTGCAGAAGTAGCTTTTGGATTTGATAATTTTTATCAATGTAATTACGAAATATGGGGTAGTAAAGGGAAAATTATTGCTCAAAGAGCATTCACCCCTTCGCCAAAATTTAAACCAACTATCACTTTAGAAATAGAAGGTGAAGTAATTAATAATGAGGTTGATATGGAAAACCATTTCATAAGCATATTGAATGAATTTGAAAGGTGTATTGTAGAGAATGATGTCGAATCTAAGTATGAAGAGATTTTAAATCAAAGTAGGTTATTACAAGAACTTAGAGATAAAAGTAGTTAAATGAGTGGAAAAAGAGATTTTGATAATTTTGATAATTTTGCTGAAGATTATCGTAAGACACATGACAAGGTAGTTGAGATAAGCGGTGCTAATAGTGATTATTTTAGTGAGTATAAAATTATCGAGTTATTAAAGTTTGAAAATCCAAAACAAACATTAAGGGTCTTGGATTTTGGTTGTGGAGATGGGAATAGTTCTTTATATATCAGAAAGCACTTCCCTAATGCTAGTATTTTTGGGATTGATGTCTCTGAAGCCAGTATTAATCTTGCAAATGATAAGGGTATAGCTAATGCTATATTTAAAGTCTTTAATGGAGTTAAACTACCTTATGAAAAGGGTGAGTTTGATTTTGTTTTTACTTCTATGGTATTCCATCATATTGAACATAATTTGCATGATGATGTTTTAAAAGAAATTCATAGGGTATTGAAAAATGGAGGAAGGTTCTATAATTTTGAGCATAATCCCAATAATCCTATGACTAGGAAGGTTGTGAGAGAATGTGAATTTGATGCAGACGCTGTTTTACTAAAACCTTCTTATAATAAAAAAGTAACTAATAAGAGTGGATTAAGGACAGAAAAGCTCAATTACACCTTATTTTTTCCAAGGCATAAACTATTTAAAGTTTTCCTTGGATTAGAAAAAATATTAACTTGGTGTCCTATTGGAGCACAATATTATATTAAAGCTGTCAAATGAGCAATCAAGTGGAAATATCTATAGTTAGTCCTGTTTACAGATCCGAAAGCCTTGTGGATAGATTAGTGGAACGCATAATTAATTCTGTTTCGAAATTAACTGATAGTTATGAAATTATTCTAGTTGAAGATTGTGGGGCAGATAATTCATGGAAAAAAATTCAAGAAAATTGCAACAAACACCCTAATGTAAAAGGTATTAAATTAAGCCGTAATTACGGTCAACAACATGCAATTCAGGCAGGGTTAGATGCCAGTAAAGGTAAATATGTTGTTACTATGGATTGCGATTTGCAAGACCAACCCGAAGAAATTGAGAAACTTTTTTCAAAAGCGAAAGAAGGCTATGAAATTGTTGTTGCTAGCCGTAAAAACAGACAAGATGATTTTTTTAAGAAATTCCTTTCACGATTTTTTTATTCAACATTAGGTTATCTAACGGAAACAAAACAAGACAGAACAGTTGGTAATTTTGTGGTTTATCATCGCAAGGCGGTAGACGCTATGGCAAGTCTAAAAGACCATAATAGGTATTATCCAATGTTACAACAAATGATTGGATTCAATTACGCAAAGGTAGAGATTAAACACGCTGAAAGAGAAGATGGTAAATCATCTTATTCATTTAAGAAAAGATTAAAATTAGCAATTGATACCATTCTTACCTTTTCCGATAAACCCCTACGTTTAACAGTTAAATTTGGTGTTTTACTTTCATTTTTATCAATATGTTCTGCACTTGTTATGGTTATTCTATATGTGTTTAGTGATGTGAAAGCTGAAGGATGGGCAAGTTTAGCTCTATTACTTAGCTTTTTCTGTGGAATTATTATATCTGTTTTGGGTATGGTAGGACTCTATGTGGGTAGAACATTTGAGAGTGTTAAAAGTAGACCCACCTATATTATTCAAGAGAAAGTAAATTAATTCCATTAATGAAAAAAGCAATTTTATTAGGATCTAATGGATATTTAGGGAGGCATATCGCTTACTTTTTAAAAAGGAATCAAATAGAATTTATTCCAACAGATATTGCTGAAACTTCAATTGATAATTATTCTAACTATCAAAAAGTAGATGTTACTCAAAAGGAAGATTTACAACAGTTAGATTTTAACGTAGATTACGTTTTTGTGTTTGCAGGATTAACAGGAACTCAATCTTCCCCTGAAATAATACAGAAATTTACTAAAGTTAATGAGTATGGATTAGCAAATGTTATTGAGTGCTGTTACGGTATTAAGTCTCTCAGGATTGTTTTTCCGTCAACAAGGTTAGTTTATAAAGGAGTTAACAATACTCCATTAAAAGAAAACGCTGAAAAAGAAACTAAAACAATTTATGCAAAGAATAAATTAGCTTGTGAAGATTTATTATCAAAATCTACTATTGATTATACTATTTTTAGAATATGTGTCCCTTATGGTAATTTAATAGATGAAGAGTATTCTTACGGGACTATTGGTTTCTTTATTAATAAAGCGTCTAAAGGAGAAAATATTACTATTTATGGGGATGGTAGTTTGCAACGAACTTTTACGCATGTTGAAGATGTTGCTCAATCGATATTGAATAGTATTAAACTAAACTCTACTATTAATGATGTTTATAATATTGGAAGTAATGATGTGTTAAATTTGCTAGAAGTTGCTAATTTAGTAGCGCTAAAGTATGGTGTTGATGTGGAATTTGTGGATTGGCCAGAAGAGGCTTTGAAAATTGAATCTGGGGATACTATATTTGATGATGGAAAACTGCAAAAGGAAATAAACTATAGCTACCAACATTCATTAAAGGAATGGATTGCTGAAATATGAGTAGAAAAAAACCACATAAAAAACAGGAAGAAGTACCAGTTGAGAAAATTAAAAAGGATATTACATCTAAAGAAATAAATAATGTAACGCTATTAATTCTTACTGTAGTATTAGCTATTATTTATTTTGTTTTTTCTACTTTTTCTGATGGCTTCTACCAGCATGATGAAGTAGGAAACTTTATGGGTGCCCAGCGTATTTGGCATGACAGTATCCTTCAAATACTTGGAGCTAATACTAAATCGGGTTATAGACTTCTTTATGCTCTTCCAGCACTTGGCGGTTTCACATTTTTAAAGCTCTTTAATAGTCTTGTTGCCGCTTTCACGGTCTATTTCTCTTACAAATTATTGGCTAAGCTAGGTAGTAGTAATAAACTTTTAATCTTTTTTATTTTAGGGCTACAGCCTCTATGGTTTATGCTCTCTTTTAGAAATTATGCTGAATTAACTGTTGCTTTTTTATTAGTTATGACAGCTTTACAATTCTTTAATAAGAAGTATATATTTAGTGCGTTGATTGTTTCTTACATCGCGTTTACCAGACAAGAATACCATTTAATATCAGGTTTATTATTTCTTGTTCTTTTGTTTAAAAAAGAATGGATTGCTGCTGTGTTGACAGGAACATTTACTGTACTCCAGAATCTTATAGGCTTTATAATTACTGGAGATATATTGTATCTGCCTCATACTGTAATGGAGTATTCAAAAAAGATTGAAGGCATTTGGCCTAAACAGGGATTTGATCATTACCTAACGATGTCGAATGTGATTTTTGGGACGATTGCTATTACTCTATTTGTGGCATATATAGGCATTATGATTATTAAAAAGAAAAGACCAAATCTTTTTCTTTTAATTCCAGTCATATTCATTTTCTTTTTGAATTGTGCCTTTCAAGCGGAATCATTTAAAATAGGCCCTGGAAATGGAGGGAATTTGCGGTATTTAATTACAATATCCCCTTTATTAGGAATACTAGGAGTATTGGCTATAGATGAAATAATGGATTTCAAGAAAAAACATTTACTCTTAATCTTTTTGGTTCCACTAATGCTGTTGGTGTACATGTTTCAGAGTTTTGCTCATTTAAATTATGGATTGCACCTAAGTGACGGATTAAATGGAACGGAAGAGATTGAAAATTGGAAACCGCTTATTTTTACTATAATTATTGCAGCTCTTTTAATCATGCCCTTAAAGAAGAAACATTATTTAATAGGAATAACCGTTGTTTCATTAATGGTTGGAATTACATCCATCACTACCAGAAAAATACAGCCTGAAGAAAGAGCCGTAAAAAAAGCAGCCAAGTGGTATGCCAACCATATAAAATTGAATAACAATCCTCAAACAGCTCAAAATCAAATTTTTAGCGATACCAATCGGGTGGCTT
>JBFIEB010000103.1:0-8451 GCA_041603555.1 Vicingaceae bacterium | reverse complement strand
GGTAATTCTAAATCTTGGATGTATTTAGCATCCATATCATAGACCTCAATTTTCGTTTGTACATCCTTTAAATAGGTGGTAAACATTTTATCGCCAACAAGGCTTACATTTTCTAATACAAAATCTTTTTCAGGGATAAAGTCAGTCCAATTGTCTTTGTTAGGAGCATCGATTGTAGTTTGCACCACTCGTTTGTTAGGTGCTTTATAATTAGTGAAAATCAATAGCTTATCATCAATGTTATCCATAAGGTAACTATCGTTATCAAAATCATCAACAAAAGTTACAAAATCGCTATTCGATTTGGTTAGGTCTTTAATGTGCATAGAGTTTCCACTTGTTCCTTCATTACCCGATACCATTAAAAAATGCCCATCTTCAGTAACACTGCTGTAATGATTTCTTAAGGGATGTTCTTTATCTTCAAAAATGATTTTATCTGCAGATTGATTTGTTCCTAGTTTATGGTAAAATACTTTGTGATACTCGTTTTTGTTTGAGAATTCTTTTCCTTTTTTTGGGGCATCATATCCACTGTAATAAAAACCACCATCGTGCCAAGATATACCTGAAAACTTGGACCATTTCACTACATCTGGCATCATTTCTTTAGTGGCTAAATCCATTACCACTATCTCTTTCCAATCTGAACCAGATTCAGAAAACATATACGCCATATATTTGTGGTCTTTAGACACACTTAACCCGCCAACAGATGTAGTTCCATCTTCTGACATGGTGTTGGGGTCTAATAAAACTTCTTCTTCTCCATCTTCTCCAGTTTTTATGTAGTAAACCGATTGGTTTTGCTTTCCATCATTTTTAGAATAGATATAGTAGTCACCTTCTTTTGAAGGAGTACTTATCGTTTCATAATCCCATAAATTAGTGAGCTGTTCTTTAATTTTATCTCTAAAAGGAATTTTAGCCAAGTAATCATTGGTTACAACATTTTGAGCAGTAACCCATGCTCCAGTTTCTGCTGAAGTATCATCTTCTAACCATCTGTAGGGATCAGCGATTTTTGTCCCAAAATAATCATCAATAACAGTAGTGTCTTGTCGTGTATCAGGATAGTTATAATTAACAGTTTCTTCTTGTTCTTCTGATGAACAGCTAAAGAAAACAACAACTGTTGTAATGGCTAATAATCTAAGTTTCATAACAATGATTTTAAAATAAGAGGTAAAAGTAATTAAAATCTGAATTAGAAATATTTTGTTCTAAAATACATTAGGTAAGTTTCTTCTAGTCAATTTAAGATCTTGTAAAATAGCTGATTTTACTTTTATGGTGAACAAATAACTTTGTCTGATGCCAAAAGGGATCCAGTGGAAAGACATTTCCCAACAATGTAAATCACGGTAAATATCTACAGAAGTATAAGAAAGGTCTTTTAGCTCAAAATCATAACCAGAGTTAAATCCTATTTTCCATCGTGGAGTTAGACTAAAATCACCTGAAAAATTTAATGTTTGGATTACACTGCTTTGAAACTGAGGTTTAGAATAACGAATGTTATAGTTCATGTTCAATGTCCAAGGCACATTAAAATCAATGTAAGCATCTGGGTTGGCTCTGATGTATTCTAGTTCCTGTTCTGTTCCGAGGCTACTTTCTTTAGTGTTATTACTGTTTTTACTTTTTATAGAAAAACCAACAGCCAAGTTAGCCGTTGTTAACCTTCCTAGTTTTCCACTACGAGCGTATTCTGAGGCGTTGATTCTTGCGATTTGAGAAGTTATTGTATTTGAATCTAACGCATATGGATCCAAGCTTCCTGTAAAGTTTAATGATATTTTTTTAAGGATATAAGTTCTGGCTCCAATTTGAATGTTACTCCAGTTTAATGAGTCAGCTACCGTGTTATAGCTTGATGAAAAGCTTAGATTTTCCAATAATTTAATCTTAGCATCTTTACCTAAACTATCTTTTCTGTTTCTCACCTTCATTTCAAAATTATTAAGTAAGCTAAAGTTTACTAGTCCGGCTTCCTTAGAATTAGACGTTCCGTATATTCCATTTTCAAAAATGGAATAGTCAAGAGAGGTATTGGTTGAATCAGTATAACTTCTCAAGCCACTTTTGTTTTCTGGTATATAAGAGAACCCAACACTAGGTGTAATTACGTGTCTTAGGGCTTTAATTACTTTGCCTCGGTATTGGTACATGCCATAAATTTTAGTAGATATACTTGCAGCCATATTGTAAGAGTTTCCTCGAACAAAATTAGTTAGCGTATCAGTTTCTAATTGATTGGTTTGGCTGTTCCAAGTTTTATTTACAGACTCCAAATACCAAATCTCTGAGTAGTTAAAAGTTGGGTTAATAGTAAAGTTTTTTAATACTTTAAATGAAGTGCTTAGCGGAATTGAATGTCTCATTCCGTTTTTAAATTTATCCTGAAGTAAATCTAACTTATTCAAGCTGAATAATGAATCGCCAGCGGTTACTTCATTTTTAGTGTTCATAGAATAACTTAATCCAATTTTTTCATAAAACTTTTGTTTTCCTATTGATTTTCTTTTAAAAGGGTAAATTCTCGACACATTGAAAGCTACTTCTGGTAATCTTAAAGTGACACTTTTGTTGAGTGTGTTTTGGCTGTGATAACCATTCAAGGATAAGTTAAATGGTTTACCTACCCATGATTTTTTGTAAGAAATAGTTGAATTAAATGAAGTGCTTAGGTATTGCGTACCTGTACTGTTAAAGTTGTTAGTAAAGTTTTCACTATTACCAAAATTAACATTAGCAGAAAAAATGCTGTTTGGTCTTGCTTTTGGATCTTGCTGGTGATTCCATGTCACAAAAAAGTTAGGAGGTTCAGAGTAGGTTGGGTATTCCTTAAAGCCATTTTTAAATACCGAGTAATTCGTGCTAAATAAGCCAGAATATTTATAACGCTTTTTATAATTGGTTAGCATATTTCCAGCCCAGCTTCCTTTAGTATAGTAATCTCCTGTTACTTGTGTGCTAACATTATTACTCATGGCTAAATAATAACCACCGCCTAACAAGAAAAAACCGTATTGCCCACTTTCTCCAGGAGAAGGGATGATTAACCCTGACTTTTGTTTGTTAGAGTTGGGGAAAAATCCAAATGGAATAGCAATAGGTGTTGGAACATCTTCAATAACAAGGTTTGCAGGGCCAGTAATAATTTTATCTTCTGGTATAATCTTTAATTTTCTTGCACTAAAGAAATAGTGTGGATGATCTAAATTACAAGTAGTATACTTTCCATTTTTAATAAAAAGGATGTCATCAGGGGTTTTGTATATTTTATCACCATGAATGTAGTTTTCTCCTTCATGAGTTACGGCATTGATAATAAGTCCTTTTTTTGTGTCAAAGTTATATTTCATTTCGTGAGAATTTACCACTGTTCCTTTTTCGCTAAAAACGGGTTCTCCAAAGTATTTACCTAAAGAATCTTGTTTTCCTCTTGCCGTAATAATACTAGAATCCATATCAATTTCAATTTCTTCCGATTTTAATTCGATTTCTTCGTAATAAACTTCGGCTTGTCCAAATAAGTAAACCAGTTTACTTTGTAAATCAACTCGAATAGAATCTTGGGCTTTATATGTGACTTTTGATTTTAACGCATCAGGCGAGCTTAGCGTATCTGCCAATATAGTATTGCTCGATAAGGTATCTGCATTTTGCCCAAAAGAAAATGAATAGCAGCATAATAGCATGCCTAAAGCAGCTATTTTATACAATTCAAAATGCTTGGTATAGAAGTTGTATTTCATTAAAAAGCTAATTTCTTATCAATTAATGGATATAGCTAGTTTTCAGATAAGAATTATTAACATTAAAGTTGTGATAATTAACTATTTTTTAAGAGTTCCCAAAACTAAAAAAAATCACATTTGTAATAATAAACAGGGTGTTTTTAACATTATTATAACTCAAGGTATGATTAAACGTGCGATATATGGTTTTCTTGTGTTGGCTGGGTGTTTTATTATCAATACATCATTTGTTACAGATAACTCCGATTTTTTTGGGGTGAAAGTAGTTTGTATTGATGCGGGTCATGGAGGTCATGATGGAGGTTGCCAAGGACCTAATTCTAGTGAAAAAAATGTGGCATTGGCAATTGCTTTGAAATTAGGAAAACACATTGAAACAAATTTTCCAGATGTAAAAGTAGTTTATACTAGAAAAACAGATGTTTTTATTGAACTATATGAACGCGCCAAAATTGCCAATGAAGCCAAAGCAGATTTGTTTATATGTGTTCATGCTAATGCTGCTGAAAATAAATCAGCACTAGGTACTGAAACCTTTGTAATGGGGCTACATAAAACTGAAGCCAACTTAAAGGTAGCAAAAAGAGAAAACTCATCTATCTTATTAGAAGAGGACTACAAAACAAAGTACAGTGATTTTGATCCTAATTCACCCGAATCATATATAGTTTTAACTATGAGGCAAAATGCATTCGTGGAACAGAGCTTGAGCTTGGCTGCTAAAATTCAAAATCAATTTACTGATAAAGTAGGTAGAAAAAATAGAGGTGTTAAACAAGCAGGATTCTTGGTGTTGCATCAAACAAGCATGCCTAGTGTATTAATTGAAACGGGTTTTTTAACGAATGTAGAGGAAGAAAAGTTTTTAACTTCTAATATAGGACAAGATTACTTGGCATCTGCTGTTTTTAGAGCATTTAAGGAATATAAAACTGAAATTGAAAGTAAGCAAGCAGAAGAAACGATTGAAAATAAACCTGAGGAAGCTTTACTAAAAGAGGTTATAGATGAGCCTAAAATTTCTGATAAAGAGGAGAAGAGAAATAAGAAGAACAATAAAAAGAAGGAGTCTGAATTGGAAAAAGGAGTAGTGTTTAAAATACAAATAGCAACATCCTCAATTAAATTAGAAATGGTTCCAGAAAATTTTAATGGAGTAGAAGGCGTCACGCTCTATGAAGCGGGGGGATTGTATAGTTATACTGTCGGTAAGGAAAAAAACATGACAGATGCCAATAGACTGCAATTGCAACTTAGGGCTAAAGGATTTAAAGATGCATTTATTGTCGCATTTTCAGATGGTGATAGGATACCGATAAGTGAAGCAATTAATTTACAGAAATAAACTATATAATAAGGTCTTTTGTAAACTTGGTATATCAAATCACTTTAGCGATATTTGTAGATTAACAATTAGCTAATGAAATTATCTAAGGAGATTAAAGTTGGGATTGTTGCAATCTTTGCAATAGGTTTGCTGGTTTGGGGTTATAATTATTTAAAAGGCACTAATTTATTTATTCAAAGTAAAAGTGTTTACGCTATTTATCCAAAAGTACCAGGCCTAGCAGTTTCTTCCCCTATTATTATTAATGGTGTGCAAAGTGGAGTGGTAGATGCTATTTATTTTCATCAGGATAAATCAAGTAGGGTAATTGTTAAAATGAGTATTACTGAAAATGGATTGATAATCCCAAAAAATTCTATAGCCGAGTTAATTAGTGTTGATTTTTTAGGCTCCAAAGCAATTGGAGTAAAATTAGGTAATTCAAAAATTGAACTAGAGCATGGAGATACGCTTCAATCGGATTTTGAGCCCTCTATGTTGGAAGATTTTAGTGAGCAAATGTTGCCAATTAAGGAAAAAACCGAACACCTGATGCTTAATATGGATACGGCAGTTATTAAGTTGACGGAAACATTAGAAAATATAAATGACATTTTTAGAGAAAAAAATAAAAGAAACCTAACTTCCGCAATAGAAAATTTGAGAACCTCTGTTGAGAATTTTGATGTCTTAGTGAAAAATTTAAATTCAACAATAAACAGTTCTATTAAACCAACATTAAAAACTTTTAGAGAAGTTGGGGATTCGATAAAAACATGGGAAGTTAATGCAACCCTTTCAAAAGCACAAAATACATTGGATAGTATGAATCTAATACTAAACAAAATTAATAGTGGAGAAGGAACAATGGGACAATTGATAAACAATGACTCTCTATATCATAACTTAGAAGATGTTACTAAGAATATGGATTTATTGCTGATTGAGGCCAAAGAGCATCCTAAACGATTTGTTCATTTCTCTATATTCGGTAGAAGAGATAAAATAGACAAGAAAAAGAAGTAATAGGTATGACTAAAACAATCATATTTCTCATTGTTACAGTTATTGCTGGTGGTATTTTTGGGTATACTATATCAAGGCTTAGAAAGAATATTAAAATCACAAAACCTAGTTATCCTATTAATAAGATAGGCCAACGAATATGGTTAACTCTTTTGGTTGCTTTTGGTCAGTCTAAAATAATGAGACGACCTGTAATTGGATTTATGCATGCGCTTGTTTGGTGGGGGTTTATTGTCATCACTATTGGCACATTAGAAATTATTTTAGATGGCTTTTTTGGTACTGAAAGAATGTTTGGATTCTTGGGGCCTATTTATGATTTAATTATGGCATCAGGAGATGTGTTTGCGCTATTGATTTTCGTGCTATGCGTTATGTTCTTGTTTAGACGGGTAATTCTTAAGGTAAAACGGTTTGAAGGTATTGAAATGACTAGACATTCTAAAATTGATGCTAACATTTCTTTACTATCCATCATGCTATTAATGGTTTCATTGCTAGGACTAAATATGGCATATTTTGCCAAGTATGAGTTCGGTTATGCCCAGGCAGATATTTTAGGAGTTTATCCAATAGGTCAATACTTAGCTAAGACACTATCCGGTTCAAGTGAAGCCTCTATACATTTAATAGAGCAAGCTAGTTGGTGGACACATATCTTAGCAGTTTATGCTTTTGCTAACTTTCTTCCTTATTCAAAGCATTTTCATGTATTCATGTCGGTGCCCAATGTTTTTATGAGTCGTTTAGAGCCATTGACTAAGATGCCCAATATGCCAGATGTAACAAAGGAAGTGAAGTTAATGATGGATCCAAGTGCTGACCCTTATGCCGCTCCGGTTGAAGGAACTGTTGCGCCAGCACGTTTTGGCATAAAGGACGTTGAAGATGTGGCTTGGACTTCATACATAGATTCATTGGCTTGTACTCAGTGTGGAAGATGTACTTCGTCTTGTCCAGCAAATATTACAGGAAAGAAATTGTCGCCTCGAAAAATTATGGTGGATTTAAGGAACAGAATGAAGGAAAAAGGAAATGACTTGGCGAATGATCCTAATTTTGATGATCAAAAATCATTAATCGGAGAAGAATACATTTCAAAAGAAGAACTGTGGGCATGCACAACCTGTAATGCCTGTTCTATGGAATGTCCAATAAACATTGACCAGCCTTCTTTAATACTAAATATGAGAAGGTATTTAGTCATGGAAGAATCGGAAATTCCAGCCCCACTTGCTGCTATGATGACAAATATTGAAAATAACGGAGCGCCTTGGCAATATGCTCAAGCAGATAGACTAAACTGGGTAAACGAATGAGTGAATTAAAAGTAACAACAATGGCTGAAATGATGGCTTCAGGACAAGAACCAGAAGTGTTGTTTTGGGTAGGCTGTGCTGGAAGTTTTGATGATCGAACAAAAAAAGTAACACGATCTTTTGTGAAAATATTAAATAAAGTGGGGATTAATTTCGCTGTTTTAGGTACAGAAGAAAGTTGTACTGGAGATCCAGCTCGTAGAGCTGGCAATGAGTTTTTGTTTCAAATGCAAGCACTTGGAAACATTGAAATTCTCAACGCTTATAATGTGAAGAAAATTGTTACTGCTTGTCCGCATTGTTTTAATACCCTTAAAAATGAATATCCCGATTTAGGTGGAGATTATGATGTTGTTCATCATTCTACTTACTTGCAAATGTTAATTAATGAAGGAAAGCTTCAAATAGAAGGAGGAGGTTCATTTAAAGGTAAGAAAATTACTTTTCATGACTCTTGTTATTTAGGGCGAGGGAATAATATTTATGAAGCACCTCGTCAAGTTTTGGAAACATTAGATGCTGAATTGGTAGAAATGAAGAGATGTAAATCTAATGGGCTGTGTTGTGGAGCAGGTGGCGCTCAAATGTTTAAAGAAGCTGAGCCAGGAACTAAAGAAGTCAATATAGAGAGGACCGAAGAAGCCTTAGAACTTAAGCCTGATGTAATAGCTACTGCTTGTCCGTTTTGTATGACTATGATGGATGATGGTGTTAAAATAAAAGAAAAAGAAACTGAGGTTAAGGTTTATGATTTAGCCGAATTAATTGCTTCGGCAAATAATCTTTAATTTTGATTAATGAGCGATTATTTAACATACCCGGAAGATGCTAAGGTTTGGATATACCAAAGCAATAAGCAATTAGATGAAGATGAAGTTGCTTATTTAAAAGTCCAGTTGGATGATTTTATTTCCACATGGGAGTCGCATGGACAAACGTTAAAAGCAACAGCAGAAATATTTTATAACTTATTTGTAGTGTTTTTTGTTGATGAAGAAGGTGACACTATGTGTGG
>JBFIEB010000102.1:0-8463 GCA_041603555.1 Vicingaceae bacterium | reverse complement strand
TTGCAGGTGTTACATCAAAACCATAATTCAGCGCCCGCGTATCTTCCGGACAAATTAACACTGATTTAATTTCTCCATCCACTTTTCCTTGAATGTATTTTACTTCATTTTCGCCTCTAGCCTCTATTGGAATATCTTTTACCCCATCCATAATAGAACAATCGAGAGTGGAAGAAGGCAAGCAAACATAAAATGGAACATTATTGTCATGTGCTGCTAATGCTTTTAAATACGTACCTATCTTATTAGCAACATCTCCATTTCCAGCAGTTCTATCAGTCCCAACAATTACCATGTCAACCATACCGTGTTGCATTAAATGACCACCCGTATTGTCATTTATTAAAGTATGTTTTACGCCTTGTTCGTTCAGTTCAAAAGCAGTGAGGTTAGCTCCTTGGTTTCTAGGCCTAGTTTCATCTACCCAAACATGCACATCGATTCCTTCTTGTTGGGCATGATATATTGGTGACAATGCTGTTCCCCAATCAATCGTAGCTAACCAACCGGCATTGCAATGCGTTAGAATATTTACACTTCCTTCTTTTTTCTTCTTAGCAATGGCTTTTATTAATTCTAATCCATGTTTACCAATATTTTTACAAATATCAATATCCTCTTGTTTTATTTGATTGGCTTTTTGTAAGGCACCTCTAATTTTTTCATCAATGTCATTAATCCGAATTAACACTTTCAACATTTCATCTATTGCCCAAGCCAAATTAACAGCTGTTGGCCGGGTAACCTTTAATTTTTTCGCTACCTCAATGATGTATTCATTTGAATTACTTTCTGATTGAGCTTCCAGACATGCCAAATACATTCCATAGGCAGCTGTAACTCCAATTAACGGTGCTCCACGAACCACCATTTCTTTAATAGCAAAAATAGCTTCATCTGTTGATGTAATATCAAATACATCCACTTGATGAGGGAAATATCGTTGATCAAAAACCTGAATTAAAGTTTCATCCGTTTCGTTTACCCATATGGTATGGTGATGTTTTCCGTTAATGAGCATTAAAAATATCTACAATAGTTTCTGTTTCTAATAAGTGATGAATCTTCAAATTTAATTGTTTCGCACTTAGTATATGCTGTTCTGAATCATCAATAAATAATGTTTCTTCCGGTATTAAATTCTTATCATTTAAAATGGTTGTAAATATTTTAGAATTGGGTTTTCTCAGTCCCATTTGATGAGAATAATATGCTTTTTCAAAAAGATCTTCCAGACTCTTTAATTTAAAATTATCGATAACATAATTATCGATAAAATTGAGATGAATAGGATTGGTATTACTTAATAAAAAAACCCGATATTCTTTAGCTAAGTTTTTGATCAAATCGATTCGTTCTTCCGGAATATCCAATAACATGCTATTCCATGCTTCAGTAATTTGTTTAGTTGTTACATTAGCATTGTAAGATTTAAAAAATGATATAAACTCATTTATTGAAATTTCTCCTGTTTCAAAATTTTCTAAAATTTGCTCAGCGTGAATGTCTTCTGCCATTAATGGATATTTTTCTAAAAAAATATTTTGAAATGCTTTTACAGTTAGGTGTTCATTTAAGTTAATGATAACTCCCCCTAAATCGAAAATGATATTTTTAATTCCTTGTAATCGCAACATCACACAAAACTAGTAAAATAGAAAAGTTTATTATTGGTTAATTAACAAGTAATCCGTAAAATTGCAATCTATTTCTAATCCAATTAGAAAGGGCCTATAGCTTCTGCTTTCACTTCGTTTCGGACGGACAAGCAGCTTCGCTACAGGTAGGAGAACCAAACTCCTGAACAAAAAATCAGGGCCTATAGCTCAGCTGGTTAGAGCACTTGACTCATAATCAAGGGGTCCCAGGTTCGAGCCCTGGTGGGCCCACCAATATCAAAGGGTTTGAATGAACGATAATTCTTCAAACCCTTTTTTATACACACAAATAAGCACACAAATCATCCTTTATAAATATTAGATTCGTCTTTATCTGTATTTACAGTTCGAGTCCCGTCCAGACCGCCAAACATAACAAGAAAGCTCTATTTTACGGGGCTTTCGTTGTTCGGAGGTGACATGAAAGTTGTCAGAATTATATAAGATTATTACTATTTATTCTTCAATATATTATTCTTTATATTATTCTTTTTACCATATATAAAATCTATTTATTAAATATTACTGTATATATATTTGTTTTTTAGTGATTTTGTAACAATATTATATTTTTTAGAGTACATATATATATCTAAACACTATAAGGCCATGCGGAAATTTGCACTTTTCATTTTTTTATATTTGAGTGGAATTATCTGTTTTGCTGGTCATCGAGCAGGAGGTGAATACACTTGGCAATGTATAAATGACAGTACATATGTAATTACATATATTGCTAGAGTCGATTGTGCCCATAATTATGACCCTAAAACTAAGTATTGTCTTTTAGGTTCCTTACCTGGAGACCCAAATAATGGTACTTATACTGTAGATTCATCCTATAATATAGATTTTGTTGTACCTTTTTGCCCTACATTACCTACGTGCCAAAATGGTGGTTTTTATAACTGGCAAAGTGTAAGTGTATATAGCGACACAATTGTTTTACAACAACCAATTAGTCCTTGGTATACTATTCAACATTGTGATGGCGGAAATAGACCTAATGCAGATAATACCAACGGTAGTTGGTATGTTGAAGCAAATTTTAGCATTGTGGTCCCTTGCAATAGCTCTCCAGTTGCAACAAGTTATCACGATGTAATTTTTTGTATTGGTGATAGTGCAGTTATTCAAAATGATTTTATTGATCCCGATGGAGACTCATTAGTTTTTTATCTCACAAATTGTCTTGATGGACCAGGTCAAAGTCTTACTTATAACCCTCCATTTACCCCTACTAATCCGTTAACCTCGTCCACTGGATGGACAATAGATAGTGTCGGAAATATTAGTTTTTTACCAACCATAATTCTTCATGGAACAGTATGTTTAATGATAGAAGAATGGAGAAATGGGGTGCTTATTTCGAACAATATTCAAGATATGTACATTAATTTCGTTGACTGTCAATATACGACACCCGGTGATACCCCTGTTGTAAATGATATTGTGGTAGTAGATGAAGGATGTACTGGAATGATCTATACAAGTGGATTTGAGGAATCAAGCATAGTGTATAATTCTATTTTTCCAGGACCAATAGGTACATATAATAGCTATCTGAGTTGTCTAAATGGGTGCGATACAACTTTTGTTACGGCTCAACTTGGTTATCCTCCTTTTATAGATTTTCAAGTTTGTGGAGTTCCTAATTCTGGTTGTGATATTATTACGGTAGTTTGTGATACTGTTCGAGTCTATTTTTACAGTTCATTAGGTGTCCAGATCAATCCAGTTAATCCTGCTATTTGTTTTGGTACTGGTAGCACAATTCTGACAGCAACTGGAACTGGTGGATTAAGCCCTTATAGTTACCTCTGGAATACTGGAGACACTACAGCAAATGTTACGATAACAGCTGGAGGATGGTACTACGTCACTGTGACAGATCAAAGTGATGCGCCCTGCAATACACATACAGATAGCATTTTTGTTGATGTATTTACTTTACCTATTTTAGCAAACGCAGGTCCTGACATTGTAGCTTGCGAAAAAGATACAATTTCACTTTCAGGTATAGTTCAGATTGCAACAGGAGGCTATTGGTCTGGAGGAAATGGAATATTTATTCCTGATGATAGTACATTGATTACTTCTTATATTCCTTCTGTACTTGAAATAGCAAATGGAAGTGTAACTTTATATTTGACAACAACAGGCAACAGTTCGTGCCCATCACATACAGATTCCATACTGATTTCTTTTATCAAATTTGATGCTTCAATTATAGTTACTCCAACATCAGTTAGTTGTTTTGGAGGAAATAATGGGTCAGCAATTATTTCATTATCTGGAGGAACACCACCATTTACATATACATGGAACACGGTCCCAGTTCAAACAGGAAATACTGCAACTGGATTACCCGCAGGAACATACACTGTAAATTTATCCGATGGAAATGGATGTGATAGTTTAATATCTGTAATAATTTCAGAGCCAACTGTTCTCATTGCTGTAATTTCTGATTCAACCAACATCAGTTGTACAGGAGGAAATAATGGTACTGCAACTGTTTCAGCTTCAGGAGGTACAGGACCTTACACTTATTTATGGGATGCAAATGCTGGTAATCAAACGGACACAACAGCAGTAGGATTATCGGTAGGCAGCTATAACGTGGTTGTTACTGATTCTAATGGTTGTACTGCAAACGTATGGGTTACCATTACACAACCAGCATCTGCAATAGTATTGGCGATTACTACAACAGATGTAACTTGTTTTGGATTAAGTGACGGTACGGCTACGGCAACACCTTCGGGTGGAACTCCTCCCTATACCTATTTATGGACACCAACTGGTCAAACTACAATTACAGCGACCAACTTGGCCGCTGGAGTATATACTGTAACCGTGACAGATATTAATGGCTGCGTTACCCAACCTGGAATTATAATTAATGAACCTTCACCACTTTCTGCTTCTATTACTTTTGCACCTGTTAGTTGCTTTGGAGGAAATAATGGAACAGCTACAGTTATAGGTACGGGAGGAATCTCACCATATACTTATTTATGGGATGCTAATGCTGGCAACCAAACAACAAGCACTGCTACAGGTTTAAGTGCAGGGACTTACTTTGTTACAACAACAGATTCTAATGGCTGTACTTTTGATACATCGGTTGTAATTAGTGAACCTCTTTTACCAATTTCATTGCTTACAAGTTTTACACCTGTGAGTTGTTTTGGAGGGAATAATGGTACTGCAACTGTAATTCCGTCAGGAGGAACTTCTCCTTACACTTATTTATGGGATGTCAATGCAGGGAACCAAACAACAAGTACAGCTACAGGTTTAATTTCAGGAAGTTATACAGTAATTGTAACTGATACCAATGGATGTCAGGATAGTGTTATTGTAATTGTTACTCAACCTTTAGCCCCCTTATCTTCACTAACCAATTTTACAGCAGTAACTTGTTTTGGAGGAAATAATGGAACAGCTACTGCAACTCCATCTGGTGGAACTTCTCCCTATTTTTATTTATGGGATCCTAATACTGGTAATCAAACAACAACTATTGCTAACGGCCTTATAGCGGGTAGCTATTCCGTAATTATTACTGATACCAATGGATGTATTGATACTGCTTTCGTAACTGTTACTCAACCAAATTTGATAACCGTTGTAGCTTCATTAGATGACACTATTTGCCCTGGAGGAAACGCCACAGTGGCTGCAACCGTAAATGGAGGTAATGGAGGTTATGTTTATAATTGGAATATGGGTTTACCAAATAGTCAAACAAATATTGTAAATCCAACCAATACTTCTACTTATGTAATTTCTGTTACTGATACATTTGGGTGCACTGGAAATACGGATAGTGTAACAATTTATGTATTGAATTTATCACCTGATAGTATAAATGCATTGTCGGCTGGCGATATTTGTGAGGGAGGAACAACGCAAGTCTCAGGAACATATAGTGCGGGAATTGGTGTTTACACTTTTAGTTGGAATCAGGGATTAGGAAATGGTTTAGGCCCATTTAACGTAAGTCCAATAACCACAACAACATACATCTTTACAGTTACAGACCAATGTAATAATTCTATTTCAGACTCAGTAGTTGTGAATGTTTTCCCGCTTCCTATTATTAATTTACCTCCAATCATTGCTGAAGGATGCGAGCCACTCTTTGTAATTTTCTTGGACACATTAAATGATTCTACAACAGTTAACTATTTATGGGATTTTGGTGATGGTTTTAGCTCTACTTACGCTTCAGTAGGTCATACTTATACAATCCCTGGCACCTATAATGTCACACTAACAATTACTTCTAATGGAGGATGTGTATCTACTTCAACAGGGAATAATGTAGTGATTGTAAACCCTTCACCTACTGCAAATGGAACAGCTTCTCCTTTTGTAACTGACATGCAAAATCCAACAATTAGCTTTACGGACCTATCTTCAGGCGGAATAACTGTCCTTTGGGATTTTGGAGATGGTATCACCTCAAATATTAACCACCCATCCCACACTTATCAGGATACAGGAACTTATGTAGTTACGATTACAGTTACCAATCAGTTCGGATGTACGGATATTTATCAATTCACAGTCGTAATAGAACCATTTTACACTTTTGTAGTTCCAAATGCATTTACGCCAAACCCTGGAGGAGGAAGTGGAGGTCAATATGATCCTACTTCATTATTAAACAATGTATTTTATCCTTTCACAGAATATGTAAAAGAATTTCGAATGAGAATATTTAATAGATGGGGTGAGTTAATTTTTGAATCAACTGATATAAAGATAGGATGGGATGGGTATTATAGAGGAGTAATGGCTCAACAAGATGTTTATGTATGGCAAATAGATATCACGTATGTAGATGATAAAAAATTATCAAAGGCGGGTGACTTAACATTAATTCGATAAATGAAAATGATGAAAATATTTAAACTTCATACAATTTTTACTCTTAGGATTAAAACTATAATCTTAATTTTCCTAATAGCAGGAATATCTCAGCAAGGTTTGCCCCAAGATATCCAATTTTCACAATTTTTTGCTTCATCAATGTATCTTAATCCTGCATTTACAGGCAACACTATCCAACATCGTTGGAGTGCTATTTATCGAAACCAATGGCCTTCAATTCCTGGAGCTTTTAATTCTTACTCCTTTTCTTATGATAATCATTTGTCAGAATATAGAAGTGGTATAGGTTTGATTTTTACACAAGATAAAGCTGGAAGTGGTGGATTAAAATTTACTGATATAGGTGGGCTATATTCTTATTATTTACAAATAAATAGATTTTTAACACTTAGGTTTGGAACTAAAGTTTCCTATACATTTAGGAATTATGATCAATCCGAATTACTATTCGCTGACCAAGTTATAACTGGCTCACCTGTAACAAGAGAAAAGCTAGACCAAGGCATTTCTTATCCAGATTTTAACGTAGGTACAATTATTTACTCAGAGAAACTTTGGTTTGGCTTTGCAATTGACCATTTAAATAGACCAAATCAGTCATTGGTTTTTAAGGAGGCGAACTTAGCAATTAAATGGTCGGTTCATGGTGGTTATAAATTTAAAATAGATGGTGGGGATTTAAAAGGAGATGGGGCCTGGTTTTTATCTCCATCTGTTAACTATAAAGCACAAGAAAAATGGGATCAGCTTGACATTGGAGCTTCTTTAAATAGAAATAATATCACTTTTGGTTTAGCTTATAGAGGAATACCTATTTTTAAAAAATACAAGCCTGGATATTCTAATAATGATGCATTAATATTACTTATCGGAATGCAAGCAAACAACATCAAAATAGGGTATTCATATGATATTACTATTTCTAAATTATATGGTAATACGGCTGGCGCACATGAAATATCTATTTCTTTTGAACATCATAGGCAGAAAAAAAGTAGGAGAAGATTTTTCGTTCCTTGTGCTAAGTTTTAACAACTGTAATTGAGGAATTTATTTTGAATAAATTATTAATACGCTAATTATAAAAATTTGTTTTGATAAAAGAAATGAAATACAGACTAAGAAATTCAAGATTTACTTGGCATTTTTTAAATGCTGTAATGTTCTTGTTATTGAATTCGGAAATTAATGCTCAATGGCCTGCATTGTCTACCCCTAATGTGGCAATAAGCACAAGTGTTGGTAATGAACATAATTATTGGGCTTGTTCTGATGATAAAGGTGGGTCAATAACTGTTTGGGAAGATGATAGAGCAGCAGACCAAGATATTTATGTGCAACGGATAGATAATAATGCAAATATTTTATGGACTGCTGGAGGTGTACCAGTGTCCGTAATTGCTGGTCATAATCATGGCCCTATGATAGTGAGGGATGGGAGCAGTGGAGCCATTATGGCTTGGAAAGATGAACGAGGAGCTTCAAAAGACATTTATGCTCAAGCTATTGATAGTAATGGAGTGGTAAAATGGATAGTTAATGGGGTTGCCGTATGTACCGATGCAGGAGATCAAGAAAAAGTTTACATCGTTGGTGATGGCGCAGGAGGTGCGATAATTTCATGGATAGATGATAGAAATGGTAATCAAGACATTTATGCACAACGTATAAATGCCGCTGGAGTGGTTCAGTGGACGGCTGATGGTGTTGCTATTTGTACTGCCACTAATGAACAAAAGGATATTTGCATGGTTGAAGATGGGGCTGGCGGTGCTGTAATAACCTGGACGGACAAGCGAACGGACGTAGATATTTTTGTGCAACGAATAAATTCACTCGGAGTAGTTCAATATGCTATAAATGGATTAATTATTACTGCATTGCCTACAGATCAAGAACT
>JBFIEB010000101.1:0-8475 GCA_041603555.1 Vicingaceae bacterium | reverse complement strand
GGTGTCTGGGCATATCACTTCCGGTTGTTGAACTGCTTCTATTTCCAATTCATAGGTTGCTTCGTTAACAAATGTTTTTCCAACCAAAGGATCCATAATATTTAATTCAACAGCATAAATTCCTGGTTTTTCATAGCAATGATAAGTTTCCAATGAACGTTCTTTGTTACCATCACCAAAATCCCATTCATAAATCATGGCAACTGAATCTGCATTCAACGTTGCTTCTTCAAAAAACTCGTAACACAACAATTCATATATCAACTCAAGGCATTCACCAAATTCAGGATACTTTAATTGCAGTTTAAACAAATCATCTGAACCCAGTCTATTCGAACTAAAATATCCTTCAGTTTCTTTTTCATTAAAAATAATTCCAAAATCATCAAAAGAAGAGTTGATTGGGGGTTCTAATGCATAGGGCTCACTCCACTTTTCATAAGAAAATTTAGAAGTATAAATATCTAAACCACCTAAACCTAAAGCTCTATCTGAAGAAAAATATAATTTATTACGCCCATCAATAAATGGAAACATTTCATTGGCTTCTGTATTAATTGTTTTACCCAGATTTACCAACGCGCTGCAGGCCCCATCATTAATATCTGCATAATACAAATCTTTTCCTCCCATTCCACCAGGTTTATCACTCACTACATAAAGTCTTTTCCCATCGGCAGATAAAGTAGGCTGAGCAGTGTTATAATCTAAAGAATTAAAAAAACACGGGCTAATGTTTGTCCAAATTTCACCATTAAAAATTGCTCGATAAACCCCTAGGGTGTTACTTTCTTTTGTGACACTTTTCAACTTTTTATCAACCTTTTGGTTACGTGTAAAATAAGCAGTAAGTCCATCTTGGGAAAATGTAATTGGTCCATCATGAAAGCTAGTTTTTAATTCAGCACTGAACAATTCAATTTTGCCACTACTATCACCTTGGAGAGGAATGAAATATAAATCCGTCATCTGTTCTCCAGTTTCATTATCCAAATATGTTAAACTCTCATTTTTTAAATTGGATCCAGAAAACACTAGTCCATTCTTAAAATATACCGGGGAATATTCTTTTTCGGGTGTGTTGAAAGACAGGGGGGTTATTGAAGTACTATCCTGTCCAATGGCAAGCGAAACGCTCATCAAAAAGTTGATGAGAACAAAATATTGTAATGTCCTTTTTCTCATTTAAAAAAATCTCGGATTGGAAGCCTTCATTCTATATCTGAAATCGTACCTTAAGAATATTTCATGGCTGCCATTGTTATAACTCTGTAATTTTGAAATTGAATGATCATAAGAATACCCTAAAATAAACTGATCAGTGGCATGAATTTGAATCATCCCAACAATAGCGTCATTAGTTCGATATGAAATCCCTATACCCAAATTATTATCAAAATCTACAATACAATTAATGTCCATTTGAAATGCAGCACTTGGTAAATAACGTGTCATAATGGAAGGCCTTATAACCGTTTTATCAACTTTAAAATTTAATCCAGCCTCACCTAAATAATTGTACTGGCCAAAATCATTCTCTATACTATAGTTAGAGGAAGAGCCATCTAACTGATGTTGTAAAAACATGGGCACAGAAATTCCAGCAAAATATTTTTCTGCTTTGTAATAAACACCTACACTAAAATCAGGAAAAATATATTGAGGAGAATCACCAGAGAATGCAACATCATTTGCCTTGGTTGTATTTATTTGGCTCCATTCATTGGTTGTAAAAACCGCGCTTCCAGAAATTCCAAAGGATAAAGTTTCTTTTCTTCTAACCTTAATTTTATACGCAAAAGAACCGGATAAATTGTTTTCTTTACTCACACCAATAACATCCCTAAAAACCATCAGCCCTAAGCCTAGTTTACCTTTCAAAGCTGGACCGTGAATAGATAGATTTTGAGTTGTAGGCGCTCCATCTAATCCTACCCATTGTTTTCGATAAGAAATACTTGCTGAATAAAAACCTAGTTCTCCAGCATAAGCTGGATTAATAATTAACCTATTCATCATGTATTGACTAGACAACGGAACTTGCTGGGCAAATGATGAAATGCCAAATACTAATAACAATATGATTACAACTAATTTTCTCATCTTTTTAATACAACAAAACCACTTAACTCTTCATTAAGATCATGCACTTTTATAATATAGAAATAGGTGTCTTCAGGTAAATCACTGCCCGATTGACTTCTTCCATCCCAATCATTCTGATAATTAATAGCACTGAACAGCTCAATTCCCCATCGATTAAAAATGGCAACTTCATTTTCTAAAAATTCTAATCCTTCAATAACAAACAAATCATTATCGCCATCTCCATTAGGTGAAAAACCATTCGGAATATTCAAAGGAATAACGCTGATAATTACTTCATCAACAGCATTGGCACATGTTCCAAATGCTACTGTCCATTCAAATATATTTTCTCCTTTATCCAAATCATTAATAAATGATAGAGGATCAGATAAGTTTGCTATGTCGCCAAATCCAGAAACAATAGCCCAGCTACCCACTCCAACTAAAGGAGCAACAGCATCCATGTTGGTTGAATTAACTCCTACCAAAATTTGATCAGGACCTGCATTAGAAATCGGTGGGATTTCAACCTCAACCATCATCAGACAACCGTTAATATTTCCAGCCGTATCAGTTACCGTCCAATTTACATTTTTTACTCCATAAGGATAAACTCCCGAAGCATCGTTGGTTAAATTAAAATCATTTACAATTGTTCCTACCATACAATTATCACCAACAACAGGGAGAGCAACCACAACATTCGTATCACAAATAACAATATTTGCTGGACATGTTATCGTTGGATTTTCATTATCAACTACTGTAACCGTAAAGGCACAAGTATCGGTATTGCCTGATAAATCTTGAACGATGTACTGAACCGTAGTAATACCAGCATTAAAAGTTGTGTTACTTGCATCATTACCACCATTACCATTTGTAGCTCCAGATAATATGTAGTAAACTGAGTCCACTGTGCAATTATCACTAAAGTTATTTGGCCCAATATTTATTACAACGGCATCACAAGTTCCAGCATCATTGTTTACCAATACATTAGCGGGGCAAGATATGGTAGGATTAATACTATCAACAACATCAATGGTAAAGCTACAGCTGTCAGTATTTCCAATTAAATCAATAACATAATAGTTTACAATTGTGGTTCCAACATTAAAAAGTAAACCACTAGCATCACCTACTCCGGCTCCATTTGTTGCTCCATTTAAGATGTAAAATACGGTATCAACACCACAATTATCGGTGGTTGAGATAGGCGCAATACCCGTTACAATAACATTACATGCAGCAGCAGTGGTAACTGCATTTACATTCCCTGGGCACACTATTACAGGGGCAGTAGTATCAGTTATATTTATGGTAAAGTTGCAGGATGTACTATTTCCAGCACTATCAGTAACAGTATAAGTTACCGTAGAACTTCCACTATTAAAAGTGGTTCCACTTGCATCATTTAAGCCCGTTCCTATAGTAGCACCTGTAATGGCAAAGCTAACACTATCTATTGCACAATTATCTCCAAAAGTTAACGGTGCAATTCCATTTACAACTGCTGTACAAAGTGCAGAATCGTTAGCTACATTAAGATTTCCTGGACAAGTTAGTGTTGGTTGTTCATTATCAGTTACAGTTACTGTAAAGAAACAAGAAGTTGTATTCCCCGAAGTATCCGTTATAGTATAAGTCACAGTTGTGACACCTAAATTAAACGTGTTATTACTCGCATCATTTAAGCCATTACCAAGAATTGTAGCTCCTGACAAAACATAGCTAACACTATCTACCACACAATTATCTCCAGATGCAATAGGAGCAATTCCAGTAATTACCGCAGAACAAAATCCGATATCATTACCAAAGCTAGCATTAGGGGGGCAAGTTATTGTTGGATTTTCAACATCATTAACCGTAACGGTAAAGAAACAAGAAGTAGTGTTTCCAGAATTATCAGTAACCGTATTGGTTACAGTAGTTACTCCAACATTAAAAGCAGTTCCATTGGGGTTGTTTAATCCACTTCCAGTTGTGGCTCCTGTTAATACATAACTGATACTATCAATTCCACAATTATCACCTGCAGCGGTTAAAGCCAAGCCAGTTACAACTGCACTACATAAACCAGGATCGTTATTAACCACTACGTTACTTGGACAAGAAAGTGTTGGATTTTCATTATCAATAACAGTTACAGTGAAAGTGCAACTATCCGCGTTTCCATTAGCATCATTTGCAATATATTTTATTGTTGTTACTCCTAGGTTAAACGTTAAGCCACTTGCATCATTTAATCCACTAGCTATAGTAGCTCCAGTTAGGGTATAAGAGACCCCTATACCTGAACAATTATCATTTCTAACGGGTGGAATTCCATTTACTACAGCAGTACAAACACCTGGGTCATTATTAATAATTAAGTTACCTGGACAAGTTATCGTTGGAGTCTCATTGTCAATCACAGTTACTGTAAAATTACATGTTGCCGTATTTCCTGATAAATCAGTAATCGTATAAGTAACCGTTGTTAACCCAACATTAAAGGTATTGCCACTAGCATCATTTAATCCATTACCTAAAATAGTTGCTCCAGACAATGTAAAACTTACACTATCTACCCCACAATTATCTCCAAAAGCAGTTGGTGCTATTCCATTAACCAAAGCGCTACAATTACCAACATCATTGTTTACACTAACATTGGCAGGGCAAGTTATAGTTGGGTTTACAATATCAGTGGCTGTAATTGTAAAAAAGCAGGTTGCTAAATTTCCTGATAAATCCGTTATCGTATATGTTACTGTAGTAACTCCGTTGTTGTAAAATATTCCACTAGCATCGTTTAATCCACTACCAGTCGTTGCTCCAGTTAGCACATAATTAACACTGTCAATTCCACAATTATCACCAGTTGCTATCGGTGCAATTCCATTTACGATTGCTGGACAGGCTATAACAACATTTCCTGGGCAAGTAATTGTTGGATTTTCATTATCATTAACAGTAACCGTAAAAATACATGATGTAGTATTTCCGACACTATCAGTTACTGTATAAGTAATAGTTGTTACCCCAACATTAAATGTAGTACCACTTGCATCGTTTAAACCACTTCCAGTTGTAACCCCAGAAAGAACATAACTTACACTATCTACTGGACAATTATCACCAATAGCTGATGGAGCAATACCATTAACCACTGCAGTACAAACGCCTACATCGTTATTCACAACTACATTAGCTGGGCATGTAATTGTTGGCGGGGGGTCTACAATAATAAAATTATTTGAGGTAGCATAGTCAAATCCTTGAGCTACATTTGGTATAGCTCCATTGACTGCATCATCTTCTATATACATTTGTATATCAAGGTCATTATTGCTCGAACAGGTTGCACTAATGTCTGCATCAAAACAAAAAGTGTATGCACGACAGGTATATCCAATCCCTCCAAAACCATCACCCCAAACATTGATTGAACTATGATCAAAAGCCCATAATATAGAATTGGATGGTCCATTATAAGTAGCATCCCAAGTACCTGCACCATCATAAAATCCATTTGGACCTGGAGCATCTGGCGTCATATTGGTGATATTGGTGTAACAAGGGCCCAAATCAAAAATAACGGTATCTAACCATTCTCCTCCAAAAATATTTTGAGTATAAATGGTGTGACAAAAAGTTGCTGTTTGGCAAGGCGCTACATTAAGCAGTGGAGATGCATCTACCGTTGCGTAGATTCCATCATTATCCACATCTAAACCACAATTGGTTTCGTCAAATTCAATACCAGAAACGATACATTTAAAGGATATATCATAAGTATCTATGCTATCGGTTTCAGAATCTACCACAAAATAATAGGTGCCTGGACCAACAGCATTAAATAAAACCTGAGGTAAACCATTTGAGGCAAATGTTTGAGTACCAATGTTAAAATCGTCAGCTGATATACATCCTGACCCTAATGGGCATGCACCACCTACCCAAAAAGTACTAGCTACTGCATCGTTAACATCAGCAACATTAGCCATGCTAACCCCAATTAAATAATTTCCAGTAGGTACTGTAATTTGATAGTAAACATCTTCACCTGGTGTTGGGGTTACGGTACAAGAAAAAGGACCTCCATTATCACCAGCTCCGCCTGTTGTTTCTCCTAATAAAATATCTCCACAATTTACAAGTGTAGGATTCACGTTTGCTTCTATAACCAAAGTAAAAGAGCACACTGCAGAGTTGCTGTTAGCGTCTGTTACTGTCATGGTTATGGTATGATTTCCAGCAGGTAACACTGTACCAGCAATTGGAGATTGTGTTTCTGTATAACCTAAAGCACACCCATCAGTAATAGTATCTTGCCCAACATAATTCCCTAACACCCATGTGCATGCAGCTCCTGCAGTAACTGTATCGTTCACTCTACAAATAATGTCTGGCCCACAAATAATTGCATTAGCACATTGAAAGCTTGAAACAAAATGATCGTCAGACCCATTATTAGCAAAAGGTATGGGAGGAACTAGCGAAAATGTTGTTGTATTTGAGTACTCGCCACCTACACTTGTTCTGCCATTATTAGCACTTATCGAATTTGCATTTTCATTTCCTGCAGAATTTTCCTGAAATGCCCAATTTAAAACTCCATTGTAATCATAACTAGCTACAAACATATCAGTACCACTTGCAATTAATAATTCTGAGCCTCCAAAATTCACATTGTCATTAAAAGTTCCACAAATTTCAACCTCTCCACAGGTTGGATCAACTGTAATACCATGTCCTTCATCATCTCCAGTTCCGCCTTCACTCCAAACAGCCAATAAATCTCCATTGGAATTATATTTTCCAACAAAAATATCGCTCCCTCCATTAGAAAAAATGGTATCGTTATAGGTAAATGGTCCGCCAGGTGAAGGAGTAGAAACAAAAAATGTAGAATCCGCACAAAAACCTGTTATAAAAATATCTCCTGCATTTGTGGTAACATCATAGCTATATCCTTCTTTTATATCTCCTCCCGCAGAAGTAGCCCAATCCACACTACCCGTACTAACTGCACATTTCATTAACCAAATTGCTTCTTTACCATAAGAAGGAAGTACATAATTTGAAGGGGAAGCAGAGAAGGTCATCGGGTTATCACCATATTTACCCGTTACATAAACGTCATTTCCATCTATGGCTATTCCGTATCCATGCTCTTTTCGACTACCAGGGTATTCAGCTAACCAATTTGAAACTGTTAAATCAGTATCCATTCTTGCTACAAATGTTTCATCTTGAGTCGGTGGAAGAGTGGTATTTCCTCCTAGTATTAATGGACTATTAAAATAATATCCCGTAACAAAAATGCTAGTATTGTTACCTGTTATAGCTAAAATTTGACTTTTTCCGCTATTAGTAATATCGGGTCCAATTAAATGGAGCGGATTACCTGCTGGTGTCAGTTTAAGAATAAACATCTCTTCATTAGCAGTTGAAGCAATATTTAGTGCACCGAAATTTGTAATAGTTGAAGTATGATGCCCAGCAACATATATAAATCCATCATCGTCTACAAAAATAGTATGGGCAAATGCCTTGCTATCTCCACCTGAAATTAAAGACCATTGCACAACACCAATGGAATTGTATTTAACAATAAAAGCTTGAGTAGTTGATCCAGCATTATAGGCAGTAGAACCAAGAGTCAAAGTCCCAGTAAAATTTCCGCAAGCAAAGGTATTGCCAGCAGCATCAACAAATACATCTTCAACAATATCGCTACTTGCACCACCAGCGGTTGCAACAGCAACCCAATCTAATCCCGGCTGAGCAAAGCTCAACAATGATGAAAGCAGAAATAGGATTAGAATAATTCTTTTCATAACTAACTATAGACGTACTTAAAACGATTTAAATGCATAGTGGTTGTAAAAATTCGACCTACACAAATAAATAACCGATAAGTAGGTTGTTGTTATAGATGGAATCATCCTAAATATTGATATCTTTTTTCTCAAAATGAGGGTATTTAAATAATTTGTAAATTTTTAATTTTTTCCATATTTTAAAGGCATTCCCAAAGGAAATTGTTAACGAATTTATGTTAATTACAGCAAATAAACAATTTTATTCAATGAACCCACTTTATATTCGACAAACGGAAGTTATTACTCTATTAACGGTAAATACTTAAGTAATTGATTAATAATTTATTAAGTTTTCTCGGTTTTTTAAAAGATGGTCTTCTAATTTATTTTAATTAAGTTTGGCTGAATTGATATAAGAAAATTGAAAATTTCTGCTTTAATTAGGTCTCTTTTTTATACTGTTATATTCCTTCTAGGAATATCATCAACTCTTGGTCAATCGTACCAATTTTCTAAATATAGTGTTGAGCAGGGATTGCCTCAACAGTATGTTTATAGTTTAAATCAAGAT
>JBFIEB010000100.1:0-8559 GCA_041603555.1 Vicingaceae bacterium | reverse complement strand
AAGTAGGCTTAGCTATTGATTTAATAATATATTCATTTTGATTGTTTCCAGGTTTACAAAAGGTGATTCGGTGTGGTCCAATACCTGTTAAACAAATAACCTCCCCAACACCTAATTGAGGACCGCAATCTATTTGAAAAAACATTGATCCTGGAGGAACTGCACCAGAATAAAAATCAAAACTTAATGCCGCTGCATTGCTATCTAAAATAACTTCAAACGATGTGCAATTATCTGGAGCAACTGTTCCACAACAATTATCTTGTCGTGAGTGCAATGGTGATATCCATTGCCCTTGTGGCTGACCAGTTAAGTCCACAAAATGATATGGCACAGTTGCATCACAAGAATCTAATTGAGCATTTGCTTTATTCCATGAGAAAAGAGAATAAAACCATAGAAATAATGTTAAAAATAATAGTCCCTTATTTTTCATAACCAATAGATTTATGTTGTCGAAGTTAGATTAGGAGCTACTTTTTAACAATGATAATTATCAGTTGTAAACTTGTTTTTTGGCAAGAAGAAGACTCTTTATTTTGCTAAGTTTGTAAAGTTAGGGTGGTATTAGATTAGATATTGGAAACATTGGTAAACGTAATTAAAGTAGAAGGAGTAAGCACTAATTATGTTATAATGAAGGGTGAGAATATTCCTATTTGCGAACAAAACATCTCTAGCTTGAAAAAACAATACAGGGTACAAACTTTGTGCGAAAACAAAATATATCCTAAAACCCTCTTTAGGATTGTTTCTTATCTAATATTGGAAAACAGAAGTAACCAAATAGTAACTGAAATTATTGCTTGATAAATTTTTTGGTTACCACCTCATCTTTAGAAATCAGCTGTATAGACAATAGAAATTTTTTCATAGGACTCCAAATATACAAATAAATGAAACCATTGGAAAACACCTGCAATATGCGAAAGTGAAATAAATCCTAAAAAACCCTTTCCGATTGTTTCTTACCTTATATTGGAAAACAGATGTAACAAAATGGTAGCAGTTTATTTTTTTACAATTCTAACTGTTCTATTCTCTTCCGAAGAATACGCTTTTAGTATATAAACACCTTGAGGTAAGTCAGATATATTTAGTTTAGTATTTCCATCTGAACTAAAAATCAATTTACTCCTTGCGTCAAATATTTCAATTGTATTTAATGGTAAGTCCCATTCGATATTTACTTCTCCTGTTGTAGGATTAGGATAAATTGATATATCATTTAATCCTTTAGTATTATTTACTGTAGTTACCCTAGAATAAGTAAACTTTCCATCATAATCAGTTTGTTTAAGACGATAATAAGTTAGTTGGTAAGGGTTATAATCAGGAACATAGTAAGAATTAACTTTATTCGAATTACCTGCACCTGAGACTATTTCAACTATTTCCCAATCAGACATGTTGCTAGATCTTTCAACCGTGAAAAAATCATTATTTATTTCTGAAGCAGTTTCCCATTCTATCTTATTAGAATTACTATTGAGGTTAAACGCATCAAAATTCATTAGAGTTATCGGTAGCACATTTAATGGAGTTGCATATTGAACAGGGTCACTAATACCACCTGCGCGTGCCCAGTTTCCAACATTCTGTGCAGTAACATTACAAGCTACTCCAGCCAAATTAGGATCGTTAATAATTTCTACGTTTACATTTCTATATAAATTGGCATAAATTTTACCATCATAAGCCAATTCTAGACTACTTTCTATTATCTGATCTCCCCAAGGATTTAATCCATAAGGTCCACCAACTAAAACTGGACTGTAAAAAGGTGCTGCTGAATTCAGGTCAAACTGATAAATAACTGTACTTCCTGCAATTTCAAATGTTAAATACAATTTTGTAGCGTCTGGAGAAAATTCCAAACCATAAAGTGTTTTAGTGTTTGAGCCTGGCACAGTCGATATTAAATCCATTGTACTAATATGAGTGTAAGTTCCTGTTACATTATCAAAATTCCCAAAGTATATGTCATTATTATATCTATCTACCCATCCTAGTTTTCCATTGGTGTATTCAAGTTCACCTTCTGGATTTTGATTTAATCCATTAGTATTGAAACTAAATAATGTTGTTTTTGAAGCTGGAACTAATCCAGTAGCTCCAATAAACCAACGCGTTAACCCCTGACCTCGCTCATGACTTAACAACCAATAAGTATTAGTGCTCGCACCAGTGATGCTTGCTTTTTCAATTACCTCAATAGCTTCACATACATCATTTGAAGGAATAAGTGTGTTATAGCTTATCACATCACCATTCCCACTGTTGAGGGAAAAATCGATTATAGTATAATGAAATTCATGCATTTGTCCACTACCTACACCACTTTCCCAAGCATAAAAAACATACCATTGGTTTGGGTTTGCTGGATTAGGACAAACACTTATTTCAGCTTTTGTTCCTAGATTTAATTTTAAATTATCACTAGGCATTTTATTTAAATTCTTATCATAAAATGTTCCTCCACCATTTAAGCCAACGTCAGTTGTGGAGATATATGCAATAATATTACCTGCAGCATCCTCAATATGATTAAGTCCTTCCACACCGTTAGCAAGGGTTGCGGTAGTTGATGGATCCCATGTGGTTGGACCTCCACCAAATTGAGCTATGGTAGGATTATAGCCTATTGAGGGGAAGTTTACTCCATTTCTATTGGCAAAAAGTAATTTTTTGTTACGGATATTTTGAGTTTGTGAAAATGCATTAATTGAAATTAATACAGACATGATTATAATTGCTTTGTAAACGATAGTATTTCTCATAGCTCTAAATTTTTATAGTACTAAACTATCAACTTACTATACTATATTAAATACTTAAATTTATTTTTTTAACAGTTATAAATAGCTATTATTTATTATTTTTATACTTATAACGATATTATATGAATTATTAAATAACAGTTGTGAGTAAAGATAATGTCTTATTTGAGTTAGTTAAAAGACTTGATAAAGGAGAAAAAAAGAATTTAAAGCTTTACTCCTCATTACGAGGTGGTGATAAAAACTATCTAAAACTGTATAGTGCATTTCAAAAAATGAAAGTATATGATGAAGAAAAGCTAAAGCTGGATTTAAAAAACGAACCCTTTGTAAAGACCCTATCTAATGAAAAACTTAGACTATATAAAGTGCTTATGAAAAGCTTACGACAATATCATGAAAAATCCTCTACTACTACCAAGATTAATCATCTGCTTCATGAATCCGAGATACTTTATAACAAAGGGTTTCTCAATCAATGTAAAAAGACTCTAAAAAAGGCTTTAGAAATTGCTAAAACTCATGAACACCATTTAGCAATTATAGAAATAATGCAATGGAACAGAAAGATAAGTTTTTCAGAATTAAGTGTAAATGGATTAAGTGAAGACCTAGAAAACATAAAAGAAGAAGAAAATAGAATTGGGTTGCTTAACAATGAAACAAAATATTGGTCGCTGCATGCGAAATTGTTCAAGCTATTATTAGAAAAAGGATTATCAATAAGAAGTAAAGAAGAAGAAGAACATTTTGACAAGTTATTAAAAGAATTAAACTCCAAAAACAATCCACCAAAAACATTTAATGCAAAAGTAACTTATCATCAAGCCTTATCGTCATTTTACAGAGCAACTGAAAATGTAATTCAAACTTATGAGAACCATAAGAAACACATACTATTGTTTCAAAACCATCCTGAACAGATAGCTGAAAAGCCTAAAAAATATATAGCAGTTTTAAATAATTTCATTACTGCTGCATCGCATTTAAATAAAAAGGAGGAGTTCCACTCAACCAAAAAAACTTTATTGAACCTTATCACCAATCTGTCTTATAATATAAGTGCTAATTATGCAAATGATGTAGTAATGCACATATTCACTCAGGAGTTGCATATGAACATTGTATCAGGCAATTTTAAAGATGGTGCTAACGTAGCAAGGCCAATTATAACTTCATCAGATGATTGGTTGCAAATTCCAAACAAAGTAAGACAGATTATTTTGTTATTTAATCTTAGCTATGTGCATTTTGGGGCAGAAGATTTTTCAACAGCTTTGAAATTTACAAATAGGATATTAAATGAATACAAAGCATCTGATTTTGAATACCTATACTATTTTACTAAAATTCTTAATCTACTAATCCATTATGAACTAAATAATTATGACCTTTTGGAGTATGAAGTTATGTCTACTTACCGTTATATGAAAAAAAGAAAGCACTCGTTTCAATTTGAAAATTTATTTATTGATTTTATCAGAAAAAAACTTCCAAATATTAATTCCGAGAAAAAACTAATATCAGAGCTAGAAAATCTTAAATTAAAACTTGAAAAAATAGCTAATGATCCTTTTGAAAATAGAGCTTTAAACGCTTTTGACTTAATCTCATGGTTAGATAGCAAGGTTAAAGGGAAAACTTTTTCAGAGGTTAAATATGCGAAAGTGAAGTAATTCCTGAATACCCTCTTTTCAATTGTTTCTTATCCAATATCGGAAAAAAGAAGTAACAAAATAGTAACAGTTTTTCGAAAAAATACAATGAAACTTAGATAAACGTAAGTCCTTCATTATTAAATGGTTGCTAAATAAATGTTTTACCTATGTTTAACCAAAGCCATTTTTTGGCATAAAAAAAGGGTTTCAGAAAACTCTGAAACCCTTTGGTACTCGAGATGGGACTTGAACCCATACGTCCTAATGGACACAAGATTTTAAGTCTTGCGTGTCTACCAATTCCACCACTCGAGCAACATAAAGTTGGTTGGTAAACCTGGAGCGGGAGACGGGGTTCAAACCCGCGACCTCCACCTTGGCAAGGTGGCGCTCTATCAGCTGAGCTACTCTCGCTTATAATGTTAAAAGAACATGTCCCATACAGGGAGAGCAAAAGTAATTAAAAATTTAAGTCTGCAAAATTCTTTAAACCAATAATTCAAGATTTTCTCTGCTAATTTTTAGACATAAAAAAAACGCTGGAATAGTTAATAAAATAATATTAAATATTCCAGCGTTTTTTAATTAGTAGTAAAAAGCTTCTCTAGGACATATGTACAAGGCATTAGCAGTATGAGGTAGTAATGAAGAGTCCTAGAGAAGCAATATTTAAAACGCCACTACAGCTCCTATTGTAACTATAAATGACATTAATGCAATTATTATAAATGTGTAAAAGTTATATTCTGTGCTTTTGTTCATCTGTGTTTTCATGGCTTTCCGTTTTCGTTAATAATTCATTTTTAATTAAACCTCTTGATAATTGAGAGGCAAAAAGAAAAGTAATTAGTTTTAACAATAAGCGCTTATTTTCAATTGTATTAATAACTTTCTTCTGTACTTAAAACGATTAGAAATTATTAAAAGTTGCTTAGGAATTTTAGGACTTTATAAACGGTAGGTAATAATCAATAAAAGGGGTATAAATTGCCTGTTTTGGAAATCTAAGATTTTAAGAAATTTAGTGTTTTGTCTAAAACTAACTGTATTTCGTCTGGAAATTTAACTAATTCATAGGGATGATTTGCTCCAAATGTATGCCCGGAACCATCTATTATATACAATTCAGAATTAGTATTCCATCCATTGATTTTCTTTCCTTCATTTACACTCACAGCTTCATCTGCTGTGCCATGAATAATTAAATGAGGAGTAGCCAATTTATTAGCAGCTTTCTCAATATTAAATCGATCTAAATTTGCCAATGTGTCTTCTGCTAATTGATAATATAAAGGCATCTGTTGATTGGTCCGAGCATTTTCAACATAAATTACTCCTTGTTCTTTCCAATAATTCAATTGCTCTTGCGGAAATCGATTAATCAAGTCAGCAACAGCTGCCCATGTAATTAGTTTTTTAATTCTAATATCCTCATTAGCAGCCAAAATAGAAATTCCTCCACCCCTACTGTGCCCAATTAAATATATTCGTTCTTTATCTATTTCTGAGCTTTCATGATTTTCTATCCAATCCACTACTGTTCGTAAATCATCTAATTCTTTAGTATAGTTATTATTTCCAAAAGCCTCTAAATCCGGAAAATCAATTGGTTGTTCTGCAGTTCCTCCATTATGAGAAAAATTGAATTTTACAAAAGCAAAATTGTTATCAATAAAGTATTCCATTACCTTATTAAAGTGACCCCAATCTTTAAATCCTTTAAATCCATGAGCTAAAACTACAATTGGTTTTTTGGTTTTGGAAATTTTATAACCAAAATCCAATACAATTGGCTTTTGATGAATACCTTGGATAATATGATTTTTTACAATGTGCATAATAATCCTCGAACTTGTTTCGGGGTCTTTTTAATAGTTACTCTTCATACCAATTATGAGATAAATCTTCCCAAGCTGGGTTTAACTCATTAATTAAATTTTCTTTCCAACTTCTTTTATATCTTTTAAGTTGCTTTTCTCTTTCAAATGCGGCAACTACATTTACATGCTCTTCAAAATAAATCAGTTCATTGCAATTATATTTTGATGTAAAACTTTTAGACACAATTTTTCTTTTGTGTTCATCAACTCTTCTTTCAATATCATCAGTACATCCTGTATATAAAACAGTATGGTTTTTATTTGTTAAAATATAAACGTAATACGTTTTCAAAACAATAGCAAATTCACATTTAAAAGATGCCGGAACAAGTCCGGCAATAATTACATTTTATTAGGCACCTGAACCCCTAATAATAACATAGATGATTTAATAATATTGCCAACCTTTTCAGATAGCGTTAACCTAAATCCTAATTTATTTTTATCTTCTTCTCTAAGTATATCAACAGTCTGGTAAAAATGATTAAACTCTTTTACCAAATCAAAAGTATAGTTCGCAATAATTGCTGGGCTAAAGTTTTCTCCAGCCTCTTTTACAACTAAAGGGAAATCATTCAAAGATTTAATTAGCTCAACTTCTTTTTGATTAATTTCTAAGGATGTATCAAATCCAGTTGCAATTTTATACGACTTAGAATATCCAAGGCTTTCTGCTTTATTTAAAAGTGACTGGATTCGCGCATGTGCATATTGTATAAAAGGGCCTGTATTACCATTTAAGTCAATAGACTCAGTAGGATTAAAAACCATTCCTTTTTTAGGGTCTACTTTTAACAAGAAGTATTTCAAGCCACCCAATCCAATCATTGAATATAATCCCGATTTTTCTTCTTCACTCATACCTTCTAAATGACCTCTTTCTTGAGTCATTTCTTTAGCATCATTCACTATCATTTCCATTAAATCGTCTGCATCTACCACTGTTCCTTCACGCGATTTCATTTTACCTTCAGGCAATTCTATCATACCGTAAGAAAGGTGATGGCAACCATCTGCCCAGCTGTATCCTAATTTTTTAAGAATCGCAAACAGTACCTTGAAGTGGTGATTTTGCTCGTTTCCAACAGTATAAATCAACCCACTTAGATCCGGATGATTTTTGTATCTTTCAATTGCTGTTCCAATATCCTGGGTCATATAGACTGAAGTACCATCCGCCCTCAACAACAATTTATCATCCATTTTTAATGAACTCAAATCACACCAAACGGAATCGTCTTCTTTTTGGTAAAACGATTTTTTCGCCAAGCCTTCTTCCACCACATCTTTCCCTAACAAATAAGTATTCGATTCATAATACAACTCATCAAAATCAACTCCCATCGTTTTGTAAGTCTCAGCAAAACCCTCATATACCCAGCCATTCATTTTTTGCCATAATGCCCTCACTTCTTCATCACCTTCTTCCCATTTTTGAAGCATTTCTTGGGCCTCTTTCATTAATTTGCATTTAAGAATTAATGATATATCATTTTTTATAGCATCTTCATGGAGGTTTTTATCTAGTATCGTTTTAATATCTAACCTCTCATGAGGAGCAAATCCAAATTTTTCAATTTCATCGTAAAATTCTTTTCTTGGAATACCCGTTTTTTTGATTTCAACTATTTTCTTAGACAATTCTAAAGCCTCTTTTTTTAGCTCTTTATCAAATACCACATAATACTTCCCAACCAAATGATCACCTTTTAAGCCGTTTAGATTCTCCGGATAAGGTAGATCTCCCTCTCCAAATTTTTTATAAGCCAACATACTCTTGCAAATATGAATTCCCCGGTCATTAATAATTTGAGTTTTGACTACTTTATGTCCATTTGCATTTAAAATTTCAGCCACTGAATAACCTAAAAAGTTATTTCGTAAATGACCTAAATGTAAGGGTTTGTTGGTATTTGGAGAAGAGTACTCTACCATAATGGTTTTACCGGAGTTTGGTTTGGAAAAACCAAAATTTTCGGTTGCAGAAATAGTTTCAAAAACACGTAACCAAAAATCTGTTGAAATAGAAAAGTTTAAAAACCCTTTAACCACATTATAAGCAACAACATCATCAACATTATTTATAATGAATTCGCCAATATCTTCTGCTGTTTGTTCAGGTGATTTTTTTGAAGCCTTCAAAAACGGAAAAACAACTACTGTTAAATCACCCTCAAAATCTTTTCTTGTTTTATGAACCTGAACCAGACTCGATTCTAATTCAGCTCCATAAAGTTCTTT
>JBFIEB010000099.1:0-8575 GCA_041603555.1 Vicingaceae bacterium | reverse complement strand
CAAATCACTAACAACAATTCTAGGAATAAAATACCCCATCATTATGGCTCCCATGTTTTTGGTGAGTAATGTTAAAATGTTGGTTGCTGCTAGTAAAGCCGGTATAACTGGTTGTGTTCCTGCTTTGAACTACCGAACCATTCCTGAATTGAAAACTGCTATAAAAGAAATTAAAGCACAATCTGATGGTCCATTTGGTATTAATCTTATCGTTAACAAGTCCAATTTCTTATACAAAGAGCAGTTAGCTGTTTGCTGCGATCTAAAAGTAGATTATATCATCACTTCCTTAGGGTCACCGGAAGAAACCATTAAAAAAGCACACAAGGTTGGTATTAAAGTATTTTGCGATGTAGTTGATTTGGCTTATGCCAAAAAAGTGGAAACCCTAGGTGCGGATGCATTGATTGCAGTAAATAAAAGTGCAGGTGGTCATGCTGGTCCATTAAGTTATCAAGAGTTAATTCCTTTGCTAACGAGCAATTGCAACATTCCTGTTATATCTGCTGGTGGAGTTGGCAGTAAAAAAGAATTAGATTATATGTTGAGTATTGGTGCTGCGGGTGTATCTGTCGGGAGTATTTTCATTGCTTCTGAAGAAAGTGATGTGTCCCAGGAATATAAAGAAGCTTGTATAAATTATGGTGCAAAGGACATTGTGTTTACCACTAAATTGACTGGGTCTAAGTGTACCGTAATCAACACGCCTTATGTACAAGAAATAGGAACTGAACAAAACGCTTTTGAACGCTTTTTAAGCAAGAACAAACGTTTTAAAAAATGGTTTAAAGCCTTTACCTTTTACAAGGGAATGAAGAAATTTCAAGAGGCTGCATTTAACACTACTTATAAAACGGTTTGGTGTGCTGGTCCTACCATAGAGTACGTAAAATCGATCAAGCCAGTTGCAGAAATTGTAAAATCTTTAGTACATGGATAAACAAGCCTTATTAAGGAAAATGAGGTGGCAAATTTTTCTTTTAGGAAAGTTTAAAATTCCAATGATTGGCTACACCAAACCTAAGCTAATAAAGCTTGATGGCGATTCAGTTAAAGTAAAGATTCAACTAAAACGAAGGACTAAAAACCACTTAAACTCCATGTATTTTGGCGCATTGGCAATTGGTGCTGATATTGCTGGCGGTATTCATGCTTTTTACCATGCACAGCAACTAAATAAAAAAGTGGCCTTTGCCTTTAAAGGAATGAATGCTGAGTTCATTATGCGCTCTGAATCGGATACCACCTTTATTTGTAATGATGGGAAAAAGGTTAAAGCTGCTATTTCAAAATCAATAGCAACAGGCGATAGAATAAACGAAACTACTCATGTAGAAGCTTTTAATGATTTCAATGAATTAGTTGCTACTTTTGACATGGTAGTATCTGTAAAATGTAAAGATTGACTTATGGCTTGTACTTCTCATTGTTGTGGTTCGGAAAGTATTTTTGACAATAAAGAGGCTCAAAAAAACTTAAAGAAATACCGTAAAAAAGGTCCCGACAAATTTACGACCAGATTATTAGATGCCCTTAATCAACATGAGCTTACTAATTTAACCTTACTTGATATTGGTGGTGGCATTGGAATATTGCAACATGAGTTATTAAAGAAAGGTGTAAGCAAAACCACCGATGTAGATGCTTCGCCAGAATCCATTGCTACTGCTAAAGAAATTATGAAAGAGAATGGCATGGAAGAGAAAATGGAGTTTGTTTATTCAGATTTTAATGAGTGCCATAAGGATATTGCTAAGCATGATATTGTTACTCTTTCTAGGGTTGTATGTTGTTATCCAGATGCAGTAGGACTTATTAATAACTCTGCAATAAAAGCAAACAAATACTATGGCATCATCTATCCTAGAGGTGGAATTATTGCCGAAATCATACAGGCATTTATGAATTTTGGACTCTATCTCAAAAAAAATCCGTTTAGAGTTTTTATGCACTCAGAAGAACTAATGGACAAGACCATTTGCGACAACGGCTTTGAACAAGTGTATTATGGTAGCGCTTTTCCCTGGCGTATTGCACTATATGAAAGAGTAAAAAGAGTAAACTAATGCGCTATGTTCTGATAACAATATTTTTATTAGGTTTAATAAAACTTCCAGCACAGAGTAGTGCAGGTAAGTTTGGTTTGGAAATAACAAAACTAAAAATGGGCACTTATGCTGGTCCTTACCGAGGAAGGACAGAAGAGACAAATGGTCCCTTCAATCAAGGGTTTTCTGTTATCGAACAAATCTATTTCCCTTTTCAATTAGCAGCAGATTATCGCAAAAATTTTAGTGACTCTTCAACTATAAAAAATGAATATAACGAACGTGTTTTTTTAATACGTCCCTCTGCCCTTTTACATTATGTAGATAATGGTAGCATGGCATTTGGAGTTGGGATACAAATTAGCTTTCTTATGTTTAATCAATTTTACATCGAATACCAACTGTCAGGAGTTTATTTAGAGGCCAACAGAGCAGGCGAACCTGATTTGTATGACGGTTTTAATCTCCATCACTTTCCTTCTATCAGTAAACCAATCAGTAGGCATTTTACCTTATCATTTGGTTATATGCATATGTCTGGAGCTGGTTTAGGTGCCCCAGTATCAAATCAAGATGTTCTTGCGCTAGGGTTAAAATGGAATCTTTAAACTTTAACTTTTCCTTAACTAATCTTAACTTTTGGCTGCCCTTATTTACCTTACTTGTACCTTATAAACCTAAAAAATAGTATTATGAAGAAAATAACATTATCTATTGCAGCTTTTGCTTTAATAGTAGTTAGCAATCAAGTAAGCGCTCAAACAGAAGTAAAAAAAGAAATTAAGAAAGAAGTGAATATTGAAGAGGTAAATGGTGAAAAAGTATTGACCATTAAAACAACTGAAAACGGAAAAATGACTAAAGAAGTTTACATGGGTGCTGATGCAGACGCTAAAATAGAAGAATTACATAAACACAAAAGTGGAACAACTAAAACAATGGTAATTGGTGAAGATGGGAAGAAACACTTGAAAGTAGAAAAAAAAGTGATTATTACAGAAGAAAAATAACCTAAGGAGCCACTAAATAGTGGCTTTTTTATTTCTTCTTGTATAACTTAACATACTTAGTGGATACCCACCCGGAAAACTTTGATGTTTTAATTTGATACCAACCACTATCTTCATTTATTATTTTAATCTTCTTACCATTCTTGAGCTGACCAAGTACTTTAGCTTCTTTAGAAGGTGTTTTTCTAACATTGAGTAAAGTTTTTACTGCCACAATTCCTTTTTTGCTTTTCTTTTTCTCTTTTAAGTTTTCTGTTGGTTCATCAACCTCTAGCCCAGACTCAATTACCTGATAAACTGGATTAGCTCCCTCAACAGCTTTTAAAATCATTTTTCTATTGAATTGAGGCGATCGGTAAGAAACATGCACCCAGTCTGGATTTTTATCTGTTCCAAATTCCCATATTAATTGATCAAACTCTAAGTGTTCTTTAATGTAGTCAAATAATTGCTTATTGTTAACTCCATTAGTAGCATCTATATCAATGGCTTCACCTTTACAGTGCTGAGAAGTTCCACTACCACCTATTCTTTTGTTTAATGCTACACTTCTAAAAAAAGAGTTAACCCTTATAGGCTCATTAAAATGAATGCGTAAAGGCTCAAATACTTTTTTAGCAACTTCCTTCATAGCAGCTAATTGTATTTCGTCAGGCTCATTTCTAATTCTATTTCGAGTAGCAGTATCGCTTCTTATTGCTTCTTTATAAGAGATGTGTGTACTAATTTTAGCTGTAGACATAATATATTTACGATTATTAGGTTCTAAAAGTAACAATCAAATTATATAATAACAATAAGTACTATCCTCTTTATTATTTTTACGAAATGTTTAAAAACATCATAGCTATTTTAATTATAGTTAACCTATTTGCTTGTAAAGAGGAAACGAAAACGGCATCCACTGTGGTGCATCCATCTAAATCAAAAGTAGAAGAAGTAGTAAAGCCTAAAAAGATTTTCTTTGAAGAAATTACGGATGATAATGTTGTTGAACGATTAACTGAATATGGAGAACAAAACCCAGAAACAGTTGTTGACATATATACTTCTAAAGGAAAAATTAAAGTAAGGTTGTTTAAGGATACTCCATTGCATCGAGCTAATTTTATACTCTATGCAAAAAGCGGATATTTTAACCAGTGCTTGTTCTCAAGAGTTGCTGAAAACTTTATCGCTCAATTTGGAGGCTCTTATGACGATTTACAGAAAGAAATTCAAGACACCCTTGGAAAATACACTATTCCTTCAGAAATGAGTCATCATCACTTCCATAAAAAAGGTACTATAGCATCTGCAAGAAGTTACCACCAAAACCCTCAAAAAAGGTCTGCATGTGATGAATTCTATTTTGTAGAAGGATTAAAATACAGCGATTTATCATTAGACCATTATGAAGATGAAAACAATTATAAATTCAGTCAAGCTCAACGAAATTACTATAAAAACAACCCAGGTGCAGCTCATATAGATGGAGAGCACACAGTATTTGGTCAAATTATAGAAGGATTTAATGTAATCCCAAAATTAACTCACGTAGAAACAAATTCCCAAGATTGGCCTGAGGTTGATATTTTTATTGATTCGGTGATTATCCTTAAATAACATTCATTCTAATCTGCTATTTTATTATAATTTCTTCTTTATTCTTTTTAATTAGAAGTCTAAATTTTATCTTTGCAGTTGAATAGCAGTTCAATTAAGTATTATGAGATTAGGACAATTAGCGAGGAAGCTGGAGATTAAACCAGAAAAAATAGTTTCTTATTTAGAGAAAGAAAAAGGAGTTAATATGAATACTCATCCAAACTCAAAAGTTGAAGATGATTTGATTGAAGAAATTACTGTTCATTTTAAACCTCTTGTAGAAGAAGTTAAAGCTCAAGAAGAGGAAGAAGTTATTGTTGAGGAGGTTTCTCAAAGAGAAGATAAAGAAGAAGACATCATTGAACATAAAGAACCTGATCATATTGAAACTATTAAGCCTGAAACTGCTCCTGAATTAAAAATTATCGGTAAAATAGATTTACCTGATAAATCCAAAATAACAGTAGAAGTAGATGGTGTAATTTATGACCAAGAAACGTTAGACAAAAAGAAGAAGGAAGAAATTAAAGAAGAAAGAGAAAGAAAAGCTGCTGAAAAAGAAGCCAAAAGAATAGAAGAAGAAGAAAGAAAACAAAAAGCTAGAGAGCAACGAAGAATTGAACAAGAGCGCTTAGCTATGCTTGAAACAGAAAAGAATAATATTCTTACCAAAGAGGAAGAAAGAAAAAAAGAAATAATACTTAAAGCGCAACAAGAAAGAGAACGTCAATTAGAGGAAAAGAGAAAGGAAAGGCAAAAAGAACATTATGCCCAAAAATTTTCACCCAATGTTCAACCCCAAAAGAAAAAAGAACTACCTAAAGAAACTCCGGAAGAAGAAATTGTTGAAGAAGTAAGAGAGACAAATGCCTTTAAACGCTTTATTAAATGGTTAAATACCTAATATCCCTTTATTTTATTTTTTATTTACAAGCTACATTTTAATTTTCTGGCACAATAACTGCATAACTGTGTATAACCAAAATTTACAGTTATGAAAAAATTAACTTTAATTACAGTCTTGATGCTAAATGCAATTTTTGCAAGTGCACAAATCGATTCAGAAGAGAACATAGAAAGCAACAATGTAGTAGGAATTGATAATTACATTAATGTTTCATTATACCCAAATCCAAGTAAAGGATATTTCAATATCGAAATGGAAAAAGATGAACCTTATAATGTTGTAATTTATGCAATGAATGGAAATTTGGTTTACAACCAAGAGAATATTCAGGATATTAGAGCTAGATTAGATTTAACTAGCACTTTATCAAAAGGGCTATATCATGTAAGGCTTACTCAAGGCAACAATGCAATAGTAAAAAAACTAATTATCCAATAATATTCTAGTTCTTTGAACTATCACTATAAATGAAAAAGCCTCTGTACAGAGACTTTTTTTATTTTTGACATAATTTTTATTTACTTTTCACCATACGCTTAGTAGCAATCAATTCACCATCTGCAATCAAGCTATAAGTGTAAATACCATTCTTCAAGTTTTCACCATAAACAGTGATTTTTCCTTCTCCTCTTTCAGCTATGGTTACATCTTTGATGATACGCCCATTCATATCATAAAACAATAACTGCGCATTAACCACTTCATCAGGAATGGTATAAGTAATCGTTGTTTTGTCTTTGAATGGATTTGGATGATTGACATCCAAAATAATAGCGTTTAAGTTTTCGAGTTCAACAACTGTTCCTTCTTCTCCACTATTATTGATTCGAGCACCATTATTACAAAGGTTAGCTTGTTGAAGACAATCAGAAAGCGTAGTAACTTCACCTTTAAGGCTATCTATTAGTGATTGTTGTTCCTGCATACCTGCTATTAATAATGGTATAAACTCTTGGTAATTTAATGCTTTATATTCTAAACGAGAGCTAATTAGATTCCCAGAAGTGTCACGTTGAGCAATCATTTGAGTATTTGTAATTAACTCAGGGAGTATTTGTTCAACTTCCTGAGCAACAAAACCCATGTGTTGTTTCGTGTCAAAACCAAATTGTGTAAAATTAGCTGAGTCTAAATTATATGTTTTAGGGGTTAGCTGACTAATAATATTTATAGCATTAACAATTGGTTGCTGATTGGTTTTAAACATATTATCTGACTGACTTACACCTCCATTTGCCGTAAACAATATGCCTGTTACATTAACATCACCTTGAAACCATCCAGCATAATTATTACCAACAGGAGCCCCACTTAATCCAATTCCCTTAATTCCAATATTTGTTGCAGCCCCTGCTCCAGCATTTCCTAATACTCCAACTTTTTCACAACTAAGACATGCTCTATCAGCAGTTCCTAGAACGCCTATGTAATTTCCTACACCATCATTACTAGGTGCTCTTGCAGCAGAAAATAAGCCTATTATTTGCTTACTGTCTGCTGATTTTCCTATCATAATATTTACAGTACCATAATAATTGCCAGTTGTAACTGTTGCGGTAGTTCGAACATTTAACCCAAAAAAGGTTTGAGCAGTAGGTTTACTCAGTGTATTTGTAATCCTTACAGCTTCTTGCCCTACAGTAGCAGTATTGTGTTCAGCATTAATTCTCAAATGTTTATCTTCTGTAAACGTAAATATATCATCACCATTATCAGTTTCAAATAAAACCACATTAGGTAGAGCTCCTACATTTCTAACTCGAAATTTAGAACCACCTTGTACCCCTATACTAAGCATACCATCCCTTGAAAAAAGTAGGTTTTGACCATTTAAAGGTATTTCCCTCGCATTAAGTAATTCACCTCCAAGTAAAGAAGCTCCATTTGTATTATTTTGACCTAATTGAACATTAGAAGAAGCTGCTGGAAAAATACTTACACCATTATCAGCTGAAGCTCCTCCACTAATAAAAGAATTTGCGTCCCTCCAATATACCCTATTTAAATCATTGTGGTCTATTACTAAAACTCTATCCATGTTCCCTGCTAGGTTTTCATTCACTTGCCTTATTCTTAAATCGCCATCAATATCTAATTTAGCATCTACAATATCACCAGCAACTGCATTAGGGCTACCTGGAGAAAAATCACCTATACCCATCATACCATAATTTTGAGTAGGAAGTAATATAGAACTTGCAAGATTTGGAACTAGGCGAGCAATTTCTAGTCCTTTGTTAGTGTTTCCTGGGCTTGGTCCAACTTGAGCATCAGAAGTAAAAATAAACCTTAAATCATCTGCTCCGTCAAAAAGAATTGGATTGGAACCCCAGCCAATTACAGCGTCATATCCATTTCCTTGTTCAAACTTTAATCCAACATAAGTATGGTCTTGGTCTTTATGAGTAAATGTTCCAATATCCATCCAATCTCTCCAACCATCAGGGTTTATTCCTATATCATTACCTAAGTGCAATAAAGACATAGGTCGCACAATAGGGTCATTACCTAAATGATTTATTGCAACTCTTGTTGTATTTGCTGTAGTTATCCCAAGGTATGGAGGATTAAGGATTAACTGGTCAGTAGAAGTTATCCGCATTCTTTGGTTGTTATTTGTAAAGAAATTCATAAGCCCAATATTGGTAACCTTAATTATAGCATTGTTGGAACCAGCGGGTGTAGTAATAGAAAATTTTTCTGTACCATTTCCAGCTCCTGTAAACATACGCCAAGCGTTATCACTGATAGAAGGACCTATGGTACGGAAAACTTCACCAGTAGGTGTAGGAATAAGTGTTCCATTAATAGTCAGCACAGAGGGAAGATTAGTTCCATTGGGAAATTGACCTATTCCTATTGCACCTACAGCTGGATTGGTTTGTGTTCGCCAAGAACTATTTCCTGAAAAAAGAATTTGTTGAAATTGACCAAAAGATAAATTGCTACTGAGGAACAATACTGTAGCAGCAGTATATATACCTAATTTGATTGTTTGATTCATCTGTTAAAACTTAAGGATT
>JBFIEB010000098.1:0-8595 GCA_041603555.1 Vicingaceae bacterium | reverse complement strand
TTAATAGGTCATGTAGCTGCAAAGATTAGATCTCTAAGAAAACCTGAGCCTTACAAAGGGAAAGGGATTAAGTTCGTAGGAGAACAATTAAGAAGAAAAGCTGGTAAATCAGCCGCTAAATAAAATATCATAATAAAAAATATTATGGCACTTAGTAAAAAAGATAGAAGATTTAGAATTAAGAGAAGAATCAGAAAGATTGTTACTGGAACATCAGAGCAACCTAGACTAGCTGTATTCAGAAGTAATAAGGAGATTTATGCTCAAATTATTAATGATGCAACTGGAACTACTTTAGTTTCAGCTTCTTCTAAACAAAAAGACATTAAAGGAAAAGGGACAAAAACAGAAGTAGCCGCTACCGTTGGAAAAGCTATCGCTGAAAAAGCTGTAAAAGCTGGAATTGGAAAAATTTCTTTTGATAGAGGAGGTTACCTATATCACGGAAGAGTTAAGGCTTTAGCTGAGGCTGCTCGTGAAGGAGGGCTTAAATTTTAATTTGATATATTAATAATAGATATGGCAAAATCAAATGCAAAAAGAGTAAGAGCTAGTGAAGCTGAGTTGAAAGATAAACTGGTAGCTATCAATAGAGTAACAAAGGTTACCAAGGGTGGTAGAAATTTTAGTTTTTCAGCTATTGTTGTTGTTGGAGATGAAAAAGGAGTAGTTGGACATGGACTAGGTAAAGCTAATGAAGTAACTGAAGCAATTACTAAAGGAATAGATGTAGCAAAAAGAAACTGCATTAAGGTTCCTATTTTAAATGGAACTATACCTCACGAGCAAAATGGGAAGTATGGTGGAGCAAGAGTTTTTATAAGACCAGCGGCTCATGGTACTGGAGTGATTGCTGGTGGAGCGATGCGTGCTGTATTTGAAAGTGTTGGAATTACTGATGTATTAGCAAAATCAAAAGGATCTTCAAATCCTCATAATGTGGTTAAAGCAACATTAGATGCATTGTCTCAATTAAGAGATGCATATATGGTGGCAGACCAAAGAGGAGTTGAATTAGATACAGTTTTTAACGGATAGAAACCAAGAAGTAATGGGAAAAGTTAAAATAAAACAAATAAAGAGTAAGATTAAGCAACCTGCTCGTCAAAAGAAAACTTTAACAGCGTTAGGTATTCGCAAGATGAATCAGGAAGTAGAGCACGAAGCTACACCTCAAATTATGGGGATGATTGCGAAAGTACAACACTTAATAAAAGTGGAAGAAATTAAATAATAAATAGTTAAGAGAAAAAAATGGACTTATCAAATTTACAACCTGCGGAAGGATCAACAAAACAGCGTAAGCGAGTAGGACGTGGGCAAGGATCAGGAAGAGGCGGCACTTCAACAAGAGGACATAAAGGAGCTAAATCTAGGTCAGGTTATTCACGTAAAATCGGATTTGAAGGCGGTCAAATGCCTTTACAAAGAAGAGTTCCTAAGTTTGGGTTCACGAATATTAACAGGAAAGAGTTTAAAGGTGTAAACCTTGATACGCTACAATTTTTGGTGGATACTAAAAAGGTAAAAACTATAACTAAGGAAGTTTTAGTTGAAAACGGATTAGTATCTAAAAACGATTTAGTTAAAATTTTAGGTAGAGGAGAATTAAAAGCAAAGTTAGATGTTACTGTTGATCAATTTTCTGCAAGCGCAAAAGCAGCTATTGAAAAAGCTGGGGGTAAAGCAACTGCTCTAGTTGAACCTAAAGTGAAGAAGGAAGTTAAGGTTAAAAAACCTATAGCTCCTAAAGTAGAAGAGCCAAAAGTAGAAGTGAAAGCTGAAGCGACTGAAGAAATAGTAGAAGAAAAAATTGATGAAGCAACTCCTGAAGCAAAAACACAAGAAGATGCTTCTGAGGAAAAACCTGATAAAAAGTCAGAAAAGGACGATGCAAAAGAAGATAAGGAAGATTAATTAGGAGATGAGAAAACTTTTTCAAACCATAAAAAACATTTGGAGTATTGAGGATTTGCGTTCACGAATCATCACTACATTAAGTTTGTTATTAGTTTACAGGCTAGGGTCATTTGTTGTGTTACCTGGTGTAGATGCTGCAGCTTTAGAGCTTGCGAATGCGGGTAAAACAGGTGGCGGAATTATGGATTTAATTAACATTTTTGCTGGTGGAGCTTTTAACAGGGCTTCCATTTTTGCATTAGGAATAATGCCTTATATATCTGCCTCTATTGTTATACAATTGTTAGGAATGGCAATCCCTTACTTTCAAAGATTACAGAAAGAAGGAGAAAGTGGGAGAAGAAAAATCAATCAAATTACAAGAGTGTTAACTATAATAATTACAGGCTTCCAAGCTCCAGGATACATTGCATCTCAAGTTGCAAATAATCCAGGTGTAGTTCCAGATGACGGCCCAATGTGGTGGTTCTCAACAGTATTGCTATTAACTACGGGAACTATTTTTGTAATGTGGATAGGTGAAAGAATTACTGAAAAAGGAATTGGGAATGGAATATCATTATTGATAATGATAGGAATTATAGCAGGGTTACCTTCTGCATTTGCATTTGAATTCGGATCTAGATTTAGTGTTGGAGGAGTAGGTGGTCCTATTGCCTTATTAATCGAAGTCGCGTTATTACTAGTGGTTACCATTGTCTCTATATTATTAGTTCAAGGAACAAGAAGAATACCTGTACAATATGCCAAGAGGGTAGTTGGTAATAAGCAGTATGGAGGAGTAAGACAATATATTCCTTTAAAGGTTAATGCTGCAGGAGTAATGCCAATTATATTTGCTCAGGCAATTATGTTTGTTCCTATGACATTCGCTGGATTTGGAGATGGAGGAGCTTCTTCATGGATAATTAATGTTTTTGGTAATCCGAATGGTTTTGGATACAACTTAACATTCTTTTTAATGATTGTTGCGTTTACTTACTTCTATACAGCTGTTACAGTAAATCCAAATCAAATGGCAGAAGAAATGAAAAGAAATGGAGGTTTCATACCGGGAATTAAACCAGGTAAGAGAACAGCAGAATTTATAGATAACGTGATGTCTAGAATTACTTTACCAGGGTCAATGTTTTTGGCATTAGTAGCTATATTACCAGCTTTTGCTGTCTTAGGTGGAATTAATCAGGCATTTGCATACTTCTACGGAGGAACATCATTGTTGATTATGGTAGGAGTAATATTAGATACATTACAACAAATAGAAAGTCATTTATTAATGCGTCATTATGATGGATTAATGAAATCAGGAAAGATCAAAGGAAGGTCTTCTACTGGTATGGGAATGGCTGGATAATTTGTAGAGATGGGTAAGATTGTTTATAAAACGGATGAGGAGATAGAGTTAATTAGAGAGAGTTCTTTGCTTGTTGGAAAAACTTTAGCGGAAGTTGCTAAAATTATCAAACCTGGGGTTACAACCCTTGAGTTAGATAAAGTTGCTGAAGAGTTTATTAGAGATAATAATGCTGTTCCAGGGTTTAAAGATTATAATGGTTTTCCAAACACATTATGTACATCTGCAAACGCTGAAGTAGTTCATGGTATTCCTAATAATAAACCACTTCAAAATGGAGATATAATCTCAGTTGATTGTGGTGTGATTTTGAATGAATTTCACGGTGATGTTGCCTATACATTTGAGGTAGGTGAAGTAACCCCAGAAATAAAAAAATTGCTGGAAGTAACAAAAGAATGTTTAAACAGAGCTATAGACCAAGCTGTTGTGGGGAATAGAATAGGAGATATTGGCTATGCTGTTCAAAGCTATGCAGAAGAAAATGGGTACGGTGTAGTAAGAGAATTGGTAGGACATGGATTGGGTAAAGAGTTGCACGAAGAACCTCAAGTACCCAATTATGGTAAACGAGGGAATGGATTGCAATTAAAAGAAGGGATGGTGTTAGCGATCGAGCCTATGATTAACATGGGAAAGAGACATATAAAGCAACATGATGATGGATGGACAATAGTGACAACAGATGGATTACCATCAGCACATTTTGAGCATGATGTAGCCATTAGAAAAGGAAAAGCTGAAGTTTTATCAACACATAGGTTTGTTGAAGAAATATTAAAAAGTAAAAATTAGAATGATAAGATGGCAAAACAGGCATCTATAGAACAAGACGGAACAATAATAGAAGCATTATCTAATGCTATGTTCAGAGTTGAACTTGAAAATGGGCACGTTATTACAGCGCATATTTCTGGTAAAATGAGAATGCATTATATTAGAATTCTACCTGGAGATAAAGTAAAATTGGAGATGTCTCCATATGACTTAACTAAGGGAAGAATAACATTTAGATATAAATAATAAAGAGATGAAACGAACCTTTATTGGTGAGTTCCATGAGACAAAAAATAAAATAATTAAGACTCATGAAAGTAAGAGCATCAGTTAAGAAAAGAAGTGCAGACTGCAAAATCGTTAGAAGAAAAGGTCGTTTGTACGTAATTAATAAAAAGAACCCTAGGTTTAAACAAAGACAAGGATAAATTTAGTTTGTAGTTTTTGGTATATAGTTTATAGAGCTTTACCATCAACTAAACACTAATAACAAAAAACTAAGAAATGGCAAGAATTGCAGGTATTGATTTACCAAAACAAAAAAGAGGTGTTATTGGATTAACTTATATTTTCGGAATAGGAAGATCTTCTGCTAAAAGAATTTTGGCTGAAGCAAAAATTTCTGAAGATAAAAAAGTTGAGGATTGGAATGATGATGATTTATCAAAAATCAGAAAAATCATTACTGACACATATAAAATTGAAGGTGCTCTTAGATCGGAAGTACAATTAAATATAAAACGTTTAATGGATGTTGGGTGTTATAGAGGAATCAGACATAGAGCTGGATTGCCTTTAAGAGGACAGAAAACAAAGAATAACTCTAGAACTAGAAAAGGAAGGAAAAAGACTGTTGCTAACAAAAAAATTGCAACTAAATAATAAATAAAGAGCTATAAACATGGCAAAGACAAACACAAAGAAAAAAAAGAAAGTAAAAGTAGAGGCTTACGGACATGCCCATATTCATGCTTCTTTTAACAATATCATTATTAGTTTGACTAATAATACCGGACAAGTAATTTCTTGGTCTTCTGCAGGTAAAATGGGATTTAGAGGTTCTAAAAAAAACACTCCTTATGCTGCGCAAATGGCAGCAGAAGATTGTGCGAAAGAGGCTTTTGAAAATGGTTTAAGAAAAGTTAAAGTTTTTGTAAAAGGACCAGGAAATGGTAGAGAATCTGCAATGAGATCTTTACATAACAGTGGTATTACCGTTACAGAAATAGTAGATGTTACACCATTACCACATAATGGTTGTCGTCCACCAAAAAGGAGAAGAGTATAAATTATTAACCAAAGAAAGAGAAGCTAATTATCGAAGGATATTGACCTTAATTCATAATTTCTCTTTTATAAATTTTAAAAAATGGCTAGATATAGAGGTCCAAAATCGAAAATTGCACGTAAGTTCAAAGAACCAATCTTTGGTCCTGATGCAGTATTAGAAAAAAAGAGTTATCCTCCAGGACAACATGGTCCGAACAAAAGAAGAGGAAAACAATCGGAATACGCTGTTCAATTAGCTGAAAAACAAAAAGCAAAGTACACTTATGGTATTTTGGAAAAGCAATTTTCTAATTTATTTAAGTCTGCTTCAAGAAAAAGAGGGATTACTGGAGAAATATTATTACAACTCTGTGAATCACGATTAGACAATGTTGTTTTCAGATTAGGAATTGCACCAACTAGAAGTGGAGCAAGACAATTGGTAGGACATAAACATATTACAGTTAATGGTAAATTGGTTAACATTCCTTCTTATTCAATTAGGGAAGGTGATGAAGTAGGTATTCGTGAGAAATCTAAATCATTAGAAGCAATTACAGCATCATTAGCAGCTAATCCAATGAATTTTGATTGGTTAGAATGGAATGACACTCAAATGTCAGGTAGATTTATTAATACACCTGAAAGAACTCAAATTCCAGAAAACATTAAAGAACAATTAATAGTAGAGCTTTACTCTAAATAAACTTTTTAAAAGATATATAACTATGGCAATATTAGATTTCCAAAAACCAGACAAAGTAATCATGATTAACTCAGATGATTATAACGGTACTTTTGAGTTTCGTCCATTAGAACCAGGATATGGTATTACAGTAGGTAACGCTTTAAGAAGAGTTTTATTAAACTCGTTAGAAGGGTTTGCTGTAACCTCGGTAAAAATAGAAGGAGTAGATCACGAATTTTCTGCTATTAAAGGAATTGTTGAAGATGTTACTCAGATCATATTAAACCTTAAACAAGTTAGATTTAAACAACAAATTGAAGGTACAGATAAAGAAACACTTATTGTTACAGTTGGTGGACAAGATAAGCTGACTGCTGGGGATATAGGTAAATTTACATCTGCATTTCAAGTGTTAAACATAGATCATGTAATTTGTAATATGGAATCTTCAGTTAACCTACAGTTTGAATTAACTATTGGTAAAGGGAGAGGATATGTTCCTTCTGAAGAAAATAAGGCAATTGAGTCAAACCTTGGTGTAATTTCAATTGATTCAATTCATACACCGATTAAAAACGTGAAGTATAACGTAGAAAATCACAGGGTAGGACAAAAAACTGATTACGAAAAATTAGTTTTTGATATCACTACTGATGGATCAATTCATCCAAAAGAAGCATTAACTGAAGCAGCTAAGATTTTAATTCATCATTTTATGTTGTTTTCTGATGAGAGAATCACATTGGATACTGAAGAGAAATCTGCAGTTGAAGATTTTGATGAAGATTCATTGCACATGAGGCAATTATTGAAAACGAAATTAATTGATATGGATTTATCGGTTAGAGCGTTAAATTGTCTTAAAGCTGCTGATGTTGATACATTAGGTGACTTAGTTACATTTAATAAAAACGATTTATTAAAATTCAGAAATTTTGGTAAAAAATCATTAACTGAATTAGATGAATTGGTTGAAAATAAAGGCTTAACATTCGGGATGAATGTTGCAGCATACAAATTAGATAAAGAATAAAGGGATGAGACACGGAAAGAAATTTAACCATTTAAGCAGACAGGCGCCCCATAGAAAGGCTATGTTAGCGAATATGGCTTGTTCTCTTATCGAGCATAAAAGAGTGAATACAACAGTTGCTAAAGCAAAAGCTTTAAAGAAATTTGTGGAGCCATTAATTACTAAATCCAAAACAGATTCTACTCATTCTAGAAGAATTGTTTTTAGGAATTTGGGAAGTAAAGAGGCTGTAACAGAATTGTTTAGAGATGTATCTGTTAAAGTTGCCGATAGACCAGGAGGATATACTAGAATCTTAAGAACAGGATTTAGACCAGGCGATAACGCTGACATGTGCTTTATAGAATTAGTTGATTATAACGAGAGCATGTTGAAAGATGCTAAAAAGAAAAAATCTTCAAGAAGCAGAAGAGGAGGAGGAGCTAAGAAGACTGGTGATACAGTTTCAACAGCACCAGTTGAAGAAACAGTAGAAGCATTAGCTGAAGAAGCTAATCTTGAGGCGGATACTAAAGCTGAAGTAGTTGAAGAAACAAAAGCTGAAGAAGCAACGGAAGAGGTGAAAGCTGTAGAAGAAACTCCAGCAGTTGAAGAATCAACTGAAGAGCCAGCTGTGGAAGCTGAAGCAAAAGTAGAAGAAGAAGTTCCCGCTGCTGAAGAATTACCAGTGGTTGAGGAAGGAACAGAAGATCCTGTTGCAGAAGTTGAAGTACAGGCAGAAGAAGTTGTAGCTGAAGAAGCTCCTGCAGAGGAGGCGCCTGTTGAGGAGCCAAAAGCTGAGGAAGCTCCTGTAGAGGAAGCTCCAGTTGAAGAGCCAAAGGCTGAAGATACTGTTGCTGAGACAGCAGCTGAAGAGATACCTGAAGCTGAGGCAACTCCAGAAGAGGAAGAAAAGAAGGAAGAAGACAATTCAGACGAGTCAGCCAAAAAAGAAGAATAAAGTTTGATAACTTTTTTAGAAAAATACGAAAGGATGAAGTAATTTTACTTCATCCTTTTTTTATATAATAATATTTTTAGATGGAATCAGAAAACAAAGCAATTTTACTACTAGAAGATGGAACTGTAATGCACGGAAATGCTGCAGGGTTAGTTGGAACAACTACTGGTGAGATATGTTTTAATACTGGTATGACAGGTTACCAAGAAATTTTTACTGACCCGTCTTACTATGGGCAAATTATGGTGGCAACAACAGCTCATATTGGCAATTACGGAACATCCAAAGATGAAGTTGAATCTGAAAGTGTAAAAATCTCCGGATTGGTTTGTAAGAAATTTTCTGATATGTTTTCCCGAGATTTTGCAGATACATCGCTTCAAGAATATTTTGAGCAACATAAAATTGTGGCTATTTCTGATGTTGATACCCGCATGCTGGTGCGACATATAAGAGATAAAGGAGCAATGAATGCTATTATTTCATCGGAGATTTTTGATATAGATCTACTAAAAAAACAACTGGCTGAAGTACCTTCAATGGAAGGTTTAGAACTTTCTTCTAAGGTATGCACGGCAGAGCCTTATTTTGTTGGAGATGAAAACGCTTCTTAT
>JBFIEB010000097.1:0-8601 GCA_041603555.1 Vicingaceae bacterium | reverse complement strand
TTAAAAGAAATCCATATGCAACCAATGGATTCTCTAAGAAATATGTATTCTAATGATGGTGGCATTCGGTAAGTTTTGCTTAATCAGTGTGCTTAGTAGTTTTTAAATCCAAATAAATCAGGTTATGGTCAGAAAGTAGATTCTTATTGAGTGTAGGTCTTTCTATTGTTTGAGCACTGGTAACTTGTCCGCCCTTTCCCGCTAACCAATCTATCTTTAAGGGTACACAGCCATTCCATGGCCTGAGTTTATATTCTAAATAAGTTAAGAAAAATCCAGGAATAAATTTTTTAGCTTTTTCGTTGTGAAGCAAATCGTTAATATCAAAGTAAATGGTGCCTTTTTCTCTGTCGTTATAAGTTTCAAAATCATAACCTTGTGCTAGTAGTTTATCAAATAGGGGCTTATCAAATTTTAGGTCTGGTGTCATATAATGCTCTATAGCTCCTTTAAAACCAATAGTAAAATACTTTTGTATAATCTGAAGCATCAATTCCCATTTCCTACGGAAGTTAAAAGTAGAGCAGTTAAAATCTCCTCCAACAAGTTGTATGTCTGAATTTGGAATAGCTTTTAATATTGCATCCAACTGATTGGCTCTATCGGTTGCGGTGGAGCTTAGGTCAATGTGGATGGCACCAAGTCCTATGGTTTTATCGCCAAATCGTATTTGCGCCACCAAGCCTTTTTTACAACCCAATCTTTTTTCTTTACTATGAAACACTTCTTTTACTGGAGGTACTTGAACCCCTTGTGCTATTACTATGGGGTATTTCGATAAAATTGCAGTACCGTGCAAGGCGGTGGTGTTAGCAATGTTGTGGTTAGTTTCGCCTTCAGCACCTTTACCCAATACCAAATAGGAGGGAGCAAAGCAATAATTCATACTCAAACTTTCGGATAATTCTTTGGCCACATTCCTATTGGCTGTTCGACCCATCCCGTTGTCGGTTTCAATAGCAAGTATCACATCAGCTTGCTTCATTTCGTGGTCTTGTTTAAAAAAATCAATGATTCCATCCAATTGCTTTCCTCTTTCTATATTCCAAGAAACAACGCGCAACTGCTCTTTTGCTATTGCTGCAGGAGCAACGGTGTTGTCCCATTCCAAACCATCAATTACTGTAGTGATTTCATTTTGATAGGTGGCATAAAAAGGAGAATTAATAAAAGCCTTTTTCTTTTTAAAGGTCTTTATCTTCTCATAATGCTGTTGAAGATCATGTTGAATATAATGTTTGTTTTCCAACTGATTCATTCAACAAATATAAACTTCTGGACAATATAAATAGTAGTGTTTTATTTTAGAATTCTCTTCTTTAATAGTCTCTCCAATACCGAGTGTAGTGGAAATATCAATAATGCTAGTATAGAATTAGCAAATAAGTTATACATAGGTTCTCCTTGAGTATAGTGTTCTAAATAGGTTTCCGTAAACACTAACACAAACTCAAACAATATTAAGAATGCAAAGAAGATTAACCCTTCTGCTAAGCTTGGTGATACTTTAATAAATCCTAAAAATAGAATGCCGACAAACAAAACCAAAATACCTAAGAACATCAAACTGTATTGCAAATTATTTCTTCTTCCTGTAGCTTCAGCTTCTAACCTTGATTGTTCCTTGGCTTCATTTTCTTTTACGATTTGTGCTTTTTCAAATTCATACTTAGTTTGCTGCCTTATGGATGCTTTTTGAGTTGCTTCATTGTTGATGGAGTCTTTCATTTGAATATAGAGCTTGTACATTTCTAATGCCTTCATTCCATTTCCTTGTTTTTCATATATACCACTTAATAATTTAGCAGCATATTTAATGCTCCATGGGATTCCAATTTCTTTGGAGATTTTAAGGCTTCTATTGCCGTATTCCAGGGCTTCTTTAAAGTGTCCTTGGTTTTTGTGTAAGTAACCGATATTATTGAGAGAGAGACCAATTCCTTCTTTGTCACCAATTTCTTCAGATACCTTTAGGCTTTTAATATCGTAATTTAAGGCTTCCTTGAATTGTCCTTTTATAGTATAAATAGCACCAATGTTGTTTAGGGAATTAGCTATTCCTTTTTTATCGCCAATTTCCTCTCTTATTTGAAGGCTTTTATTATGATATTCCAAGGCTTCTTCGAATTGTCCTTGTTTCTTATATATAAGACCAATGTTGTTATGAGAATTGGCTATTCCATATTTATATCCAATTTCTTCCCTTATTTTAAGGCTATGGATATGGTATTTCAAGGCCTCATTGAGTTGATCTTGATTTCTATATATTTCAGCTATATTATTTAGAGAGTTGGATGCCCCTTTTTTATCATCAATTACTTCTTGTATTTTAAGTCCTCTTCCATAATAATCTAGAGCTTCCTTCACTTGACCCTGAGTTTCGTATAAATAACCTATATTGTTTAAGGAGTTGGATATTCCTTTTTTGTCATCAATTTCTTCTCTTATTTTAAGCCCTCTTCCATAATAGTCCAAAGCTTCTTTAAGTTGACCTTGGCTACTGTATAAGTAACCTATATTATTAAGCGCATCTGCTAAAGATTTTTTAAGTGTTTTACCATTCGTAATTTTTAGTTTTTGGTTAACAAATTCATAAACCCAACTGTTATACTTAGGCCATACATTATCATCCCAACATTCTTCTATTAAAAATTCAATAGCTTGAATCTTACTTGTATCGTGTTTAGCTGAGTGATACTTCTTTATAGAATTTTCTATTAATTTCCTATCCCCTTCAGTAAGATCTTCCAATACCAAACTATCAATTAAGTAGTATTCTTTATCCGCAAACTGCTGAGTAACTCCATTAAAAGAATTTAGAAATAGGATAATGAATAATAGCTTTTTCACTCTTCTAAAGTAAGGAATAATCTCAACTTTTGTTCTTGATAAAATGGTAAAGGTGTGTCTAAATGCGCCATTATTTTAACTTTCTTTCTAAAAAATCTAATTTAATCTGGTCAAACCATTTAGAAAAAATATTAAACAGAATGGCTTCAATAATTCCAGTAACAAATCCGATGATAGCAAATATAAATGGCATACCAATTAGTGCACCAAAGGCTAGCAATGTTCCATAGCTTAATCCGGGCGTTTCATCGGAAACAATCCAACCGAGAGTTACCATACTGTCTAGGATTAATCCTCCAAAAGAATATAACACTCCTGCTAGTAAGCCTAAAAGTGCTGTTAAAATTGCTTGGAATTTTGCAAAAGCGAGCACACGAAGTCTTTTCATTTTAATGTATTTTCTAAAAAGTCTATCATCCATGTCGCTAACCTTGGTTGTACCAAATAGCCATACGATTTATGCGGATTTGATTTGTTTTTATCTTTATTACCTTTGTGTGGCACCACTTTAAAAGGATTGTGCATGTTTACATAATCTATTGCATATTTTTCGGTATTGCCAATATTTTTCTTAAGCAATCCTAATTGTTGCATCTCATCAAAAAAATCATTTTCTAATTTGGCTTTGTGTGAAACCACATCTCCTAAACAGGAGTAGTTGTGCCAATAGTCAATGTTTTTAATAAATTGTCTATCGCCATTCCCTTTGTGGTATTTAGCAAACAGTACATCCTTAATGGTTTTATTCCCTAAAGGAGAGCCCATAGTTACAAACATCCTTACTTTTTTATTCTTGTAATCAGCATATTTTTTATCGCTTCGGTGCGAGAAGCGCCATAATACATCATAGCTAATAAAGGTTCCCATACTATGCGAGATAATGGCCACCTCTTGGTTGTTGTCCCAAGCCTCCCGGAGCAAAACCTCTAAGGGTTGTCGAATTTTATCTGCAATGTATTGGTCTTCACTGTATAGTTGCACCTCAGTTAAAAAACCTTTCATTACATCATCTTGAATGGTTAATGCACCGCTTAATAAATCAACTATATCCAATCCTCTTTTTTTAAAAAAGGTTCCAATTTTATCACCTACACCAACATGAAATTCATCACTAATTTTTTCTCTCTCTGCAATAACGTCATCTACTTTCTGATTCAATCCGGTAACATAAACTTGATCATCTTCTATATGGCTTGGTATTTCATTTGCCCAGTAAGCCGATTGAATAAGGTCAGTAGCATTATTAATTTTTTCAGCGACAGCAGGGTTCTCTAATTTAATATTTTCTGTCAAGGCTTTTTTCCATAATCTGTGAGTATCAGCTTTTGGTGGCTTAGAAGCTAACCCATGTATCATTATAATTTTTTTGTTTTTGTATTCCATTAGGCAGAAATTTGATTTGAGTAGGTCAAGTTAACAAAAATTCTCAAATGAGAAATACCTAAAAAACTGTAAATTTTAAAAGCTTTATTTATAGATTCGTTTCATAAAAATAGAGATGTCTTTTGGTGCTACTTGGTCGCCACCAAAATAAGGGAACAGTAAATAATGGTAACCCACACCACAGACTTTACCTCTCGTAAAATAATGAGGTTTTATGAGGTCATCTATTCTAAACTCATAGTTCCCCTCATTTACTACGATAGAATAGCGAAAGGATTTATTGATCTCTACTGTCCTTAAATACTCAAAATCTATTTTTCCCTCAACATGGGTAAATGAAAAAATTTGTAGTTCATTGTTATACCAACGCCAGCCAAAACGTGCACTATTTTCTTGGTGATTACTGTTGCAATCAGCAAAACCAAATAGCTTGTTTACGTCTTTTTGATTGTGTGCATCTAAGGTATACTTAGCCGATTGATCAAATATTACATCATAGGTCAGTACTGTTGAGGTAAGCTCTCCCAAGGACTTTCCGTCTGAAAAATGTTCACCTTTTTTAATCACGTATTCATTGTAGCCAGCAATGTCATCATATTTTTCGCAGCTTAACAAAAGCAAGAACAAACTAAAATATAGGATTCGGAAATTCATTTTTCTTTAAAGGTAAGTTAAACACTAGGTTAACAGCATAAGATGGGTATTCACCACGAACCCCCAAACTGATATTAAATTTAAAATAGTCATTAAAAATATAATCAAACATGAAGGAAGGGAGGTAGGTAAAAAATTGCCCATCAAATACACGTGCCTGGAGCAAGCCTCCAAGCTGAATGTGGGTTTCTCTTAAAAAAGTAAATTGATAATGCACCCCCACATACTCACTTTTAGGGCTAAATTGATTGTCTGAAAATCGAATTTTTTTACCATAAGAAAATCCTATCAAATGGCGATTAAGCTCCACTCCTATGTGAGCATTTCCAAAGTTTCCTCCAACGGTAAATTCAGGACCTAAGCCTACATAAATACCATGTCGTTGCGCCAACAAGTTCGATGGAATTATTCCAATTAGAAAGATAAAGATTAATTGTTTCATGGCAGTAGGGTTGAAGCTAAGTTACAATTTTCAGTCAATTAATTTTTTCTTGAAACAAAAACTGTTGGCTACATTTTAGTAAGGTTATGAAAATTTATTTGTGTCGGAAGATATTTGCTCATAAGTTGATTTATTATTCGAACAGGAGCAAACTAATATAGTTGAAAAAAGAAAGATTAAGTTTTTCACCCTGCTATTTTAAGGTTCCTTTAAAGCTATAGATTGTTTTTATTTTTCCTTTACGTTCACGAGATGCTTCTCCTTGAATTTCATCTGCATTTACAGAGCCCTCCCAAGAAAGTTTATCTCCCTTTTTGTTGGTGCTTTCTGCTTTAAAGTTGTGAAGGGTGGTTACCATTGCATCTTTAGATTCAGTGGTATATTTCGCATCTGGAAACCCATTATCCGTACTAAATTTGGTGCTAATTTTCTCATCCTTAAAAGAAATTTCATCTTTTAGAATGTGCTCTTTCCCTACAAGGTTTTTTTCAATCACTCTAATTTTAAATGTTTGTCCGTCTAGTTTTCCTTTTTGAGAAAAACATGTTGTTGTAAATATTATAGCAATAGTTACAATTAATATTTTTTTTATCATTTCTTCATGAATTTTTGAATAACAGTTGTTTCTCCAATTAATTTTAATATGTATATTCCACTAGGTAAATCTGCAACATTAATACTATTATTTGTTAAAGTACTTTTCTGAACGGCCTTTCCAGTAATATCTAAAATTTCAAATTTCTTGAATTCTAAATTGTTGGATTTTATTACAAGCTCATTTAAAGCTGGATTAGGATAAATATTAATATCAATAAAATTATTAGACTTATTAATGTTTACAGCTGCAGTATCTATAGCTGTTGCATGCAATATGTTTCTCGTACCAAGATTATTAATCCCTCCATAAAACATATGATAGGTATTACCAACATAAACTATACTATTAGCATGAATGCCTATTTCCTCACCAGTTTTGGAAGTATCAGGTAAAAAGAAAGGATTGTTAATGTCCTTTGTCCAGTTTGTTCCGTCTGAGGATAAGGCATACCCAAACCCATCATATCTCTCAAAAATCGTAGAATCGAATGAACCATAACACAATAGATAATCTCCATTGGTTGGATGCAGCATTACGGTAGGTTGAACTAAATCTGCTGTAATTCCTGATGGACCAAAATCTTCCCAAGGGACGGTTGGAATTAGTACTGGATTAGAACCATCTTTTGTCCAGTTAATACCATCTAATGATGTTGCATGGCTTATTAGTACATCATTTAACGCGCCAAAGGAATTATACCAGATATGAAAGGTGTTCCCTGTTTTAATAGCTGTTGGGTCAGAAATAACTCCTGCATCACCGATGGTAAATCCTGCAATCATTACTAGGCCATCTTCACCATGAGGAGACAAACCTGCAGGAACTCTTGTCCAATTAATACCGTTTGAAGAGTATGCATACCCCATAATTGTACTGTCTGGTTTTAGTGAATCTGCTCCCCCATACCACATTTTATAACGCTTAAGTGTGTCAATTTCAGTAGTATCTTTTATTACTGTTGGTATTTCTGTTTTCATGTTATCCCAAGCTCCACTATTTAAGTTTGGGCTAAAAACAATCACAGGGCTAGTCCAGTTAGTGCCATCAAATGATTCTGCATAACTCACAGAAGCATAAGAAGGATTTAATCCAACACTTCCAAACCACATTCTAAATTTCCCACCATCGTATATTACACTTGGGTCAGCAATGTGTTGAATAGTAGAAGGAGCTGTAGCTCCTTGAACTACTGGATTAGCCGTATCTCTAACCCAAGTCATTTGAGCATTGGCAAAAGTGCTGATTAGAACTAGAAATAAAATTATCGACTTCTTCATAAATATTTATTTGGTTCTGCCTCCTACAATCTTATTGTACTCATCATCATTGGGTTCCCAAAGTTCAATTTTATTATTTTCTGCATCCATAATGTGAACAAATTTTCCGTAATCATAAGTTTCTATGGTATCCACAATAGTTACGCCTTCTTTTTTAAGTTCTTTAACGAGCTCTTCTAAATTTTCAACTCTATAATTTATCATAAAATCAGCTTCAGAAGGTTCAAAGTATTTAGTTTTATCAGTAAAAGGACTCCACTGTGTAAATCCATATTTACTACTATCTGCTCCTTCTCTCCACTCAAAACTTGTTCCGTATTCGTCTGTGTTTAAACCTAAATGGGTTTTATACCACTCTTTCATTTTTTCTGGATCTTTACATTTAAAAAAGATTCCTCCTATACCTGTTACTTTTTTCATTGGTTCTTCATATGGTGATTCGGAAATTATTGAATTAAAAGTAAATCCAAATATAAAGAATGCGACTAAACTAAATACTAATAAAATTGTTTTCATACTGTTAAAGTTTAAACTGATCATAGATTTGAGCAATGTTAAAACCATTAGCAATTACTTTTTTTGCTTGCTCACTTTCTATATTGATTACTGGGTTGGTATGATTAAAATGGATAAAGTAAATTTTATTTTTTTCTGAAGTAGGTAGGTCTTTAAATTTCTCCATACTCTCAATGATAAAGGGATGAGGGATTTCAGCAATATCCCGGTTATTGATTTCTTCTCCATCATAAAATGTTCCGTCTAAAAAGGCATAATCTACTTTTGAAACTTCTTGAATGATGTCTTTTCCCCACTTCTCCCATTTATCAATATCTGGAATAAACAAAGCACTCTTATTATGTCCATTAATTTTATAGCCAACAGTTTCAGAGTATTCATCTCTATGAGGAACTAAGAAAGAAATAACTTGAAAACTCGAAGAAACAGGAACATATCGTTCATCATATAGCTCTGAAAAAATAATATTTTTTCCACTAACCAATTGACTCCAAGGGCCATTTTTCTCCAAAAATTTTTTCATCTTTGGCATGGCGGCAACTAATACTTTATCTGCATTCATGGCTTCTTTACCTAAATACATTAATCCTGTATAATGACCAATATGAGCATGGGTTAAAAATATTCCGTCTGGAGTTTCATTTGTTTCAAAAGCACAATAGTTCTTCAATATATTTGTTTGAGAAACAAAATCAGGAGTAGCATCAAAGATGTATTTCTTTTGGTGTTCGTGATCAATTAAGCCTAAGCTAACTACTTTTCTATTGTTGTTTGGATTAAGAAATAACTCTTTGCAACAATCCTTAATGCACCCAATTTGTGGGGATCCGGCATCTTGTATTGTTCCTAGAATAACTAAAGAAGTTGAGTTGACAGGTTGT
>JBFIEB010000096.1:0-8651 GCA_041603555.1 Vicingaceae bacterium | reverse complement strand
TCCTAATTCAGTAGAAATTAAAACCTTTGTTTGTTTCTCTTTTTTTTGAGCTAATCCATTGATATTAAAGAGCGTCATTAATATCAAGAGGTAAGAAAATGTTTTCTTTGTCATGTTTATTTGTTATATTTGTTAATTACAATATTAAGAATTTATGCCTAACCATAAGTTTTGAAGTATTAAATTTAGAAAGAAATGAAACAGAAATATTTATATTCCATTGGTCTTTTAATGTTAATAGTTATTCTTTTTGCAGCTTGTAAGAAAGAAAGAACACCAACGCTAATAGTTCATGTTCAGGAAAAAAATGGTAGACCTGCTTCTGCAGGAGCAATTGTACATGCTTGGTATGGCCAAAATGCTGGTCAGCCTGGAAGTGTCTTAAATGAGCCCGAAATGGATCAAACTTTACCTACCGATATATTAGGTGATGTTACTTTTAATTTTAAATACTCTGCTGTTTTGGATGTAGATGTGATTTACTACAAAGAATATTTGGACTCATTGCTAAACCCTGTTACAGATACGCTATATGGGCATAGGGTTGTAAAAATAGAATCCGTTAGGCAAAAAAGTACAGAGAATATCTACAGAGAGACTGTAGAGGTTAAGTAATTAACTCAAGTTAAAATACTCGATAATCGCTTTTTTTAAAAAATCTTTTTGGTATTCCCCTTGTATTTTATTGGGGAGTTTTTTTATGTTTTTAAAATGTGGCCACCCTTCATCATCTTTTCCAATAAATTGGTAGTAGCCAAAAGGACTTAGTACTGTGCAAATTCCGATATGAATTATATCTAATTTTTCTTCTTTTTTATACTCTGCATCTCCTTTTCCCAGTTCCTGTAGTCCAATAATAAATAAAATGGTTTGCTCATCTAATTTTTCTCCAAATCGTTTGAAAACCATTTTTTGTACTTTCAACCAACTTTCCTCGAATTCTTCATTCATAATTGTAAAAGTAATCATTGATAGTAGGTATAAACAATTTGATTTTAATAAATAATTAATTAAAATTTAATCGAAACACAGCATAAATGTAGTTTTGATTCAATGAATTATTTTGACATCATTATCATTATCCCATTATTGTGGGGAGGATTTAAAGGATTTAAAAAAGGATTGGTAATTGAAGCTGCCTCATTAATTGCCTTATTTTTAGGGGTCTGGGGAGGTGTTAAATTTTCATCTGTTTCTGCAAATTACCTCGGGGAGATGTTTAGTATTTCTGAAAAAATAATGCCTTTAATTTCATTTTCGGTCACATTTATACTTATTGTAATTGCAGTGTTTGCTTTAGCAAAATTGTTGCAAAAATTAGTAAAAGCAGTCGCATTAAGTACAGTTAATAAGATAGCAGGTGGTGCTTTTGGTGCATTAAAGTTTGCTCTTATTCTGAGTGTAATTCTTAACCTTTTCAATAACCTAAATAAAGAAATTCCTTTTATTGAACCTGAAATGTTGAATTCCTCATTACTATATAATCCAATTGCAAAAATTGGTCAAGTAATTATTCCGGGCTTAGATAAAATGAGTATTAACGGTGTTGTGGAAGATGCCATTAAAGAAGACATTCATCAACGAATTGATGATACTTCTATTACTAGAATCAAGAATTAAATATCTAATTTCCTTTAAAAACATCTTTAAAATCTTCACTTGTCGTTTTAAAGGCTGTTCTTCTATTTTTTTGATGACAATCACAATCTTTCCGTACAATTTCAGTCCCACATTCAGGATATTTAGAGCAATCGTCTAATGGTTCTTTTTCACCCATTCCTTGGGACTCCAACCTAGCCTTATTAATTCCATGAGCAATAAGATAGGTGACAACTGAGGCAGCTCTTCTATCAGATAGCTTCAAATTATAATCATCATTCCCTCTAGAATCGGTATGCGATCTAATTTCAATGGTAATGTTATCGTTAAGCTGTAAAAATTCCACTAATTTATCCAATATCTCTTTTGATTGTGGTCGTAATGTCGCTGCATCAAAGTCATATTCAATTCCAGGAATCTCAAGTTCTCCCAATGGAATTGGTGTTAAAAAGAAATCTTGTATAAAATGTTTCGATTCTGTTAACCCTGAAGTAGAAATATTTGCGGCATCACCAAAATACTTGGCTTTTTGTGCTTTCAAAAATAAATCCCATCCGATTTCCAAATCTCTTTTATAATTTCCTTGCTCATCAGTAGTAATAAAAACAGGGTCCATTTTACCTTTAATGTCTTTAAATGTTATTAATGCATTTGGGATGATTTCTTCTGTTTCAGCATTAAATGCTGTTCCACTAATACTAAACTTCTGAGCTGGTTGTCCAAACTGAAATATTTTATAACAATAAATAGATCCCTCATATTCATCTCCACAATCACAGGTGATTCTATCTGAAGATAAATATCCTTGCTTTTGGGCTCTATCTATAATAAAATAAGCATCGTCTTTGCTTGAATTGAAAGGTTTCCCTAAATTTTTAGGCTTACTCCATGAATCTTCATCTTCATTATAAGTTGTTTTATAAATATCCAATCCTCCAATACCTTCAAGAGCATCAGATGAAAAATATAATGTTTTTGTAAAATAATTATAATTTGGTGTTACCTCATCTCCTATTGTATTTACATTTGACCCCATATTTATTGGTTCACTCAGCCCTCCATAATCATCAATATTACAATACCATATATCCATTCCCCCAATTCCTCCAGGACGATTTGAAGAAAAATAAAGGACATCTCCCTCCATAGAAAGTGCTGGATGCATTGATTTATACCCTTCAGCATTAACCTTGCCATCCAACTTTAACGGTTGAAGCCATTGGTTGTTAAAATTTTTACTGACCCAAATTGCAACCTCTTTATTGTTTACAGCAGAGCTACGCGTAAAGTAGAACGTAGTTCTATCTATTGAAAGTACACCGGCCCCTTCGTTATTTTCTGAATTAATTGGTTTTTTAAAATTAGTAGAAGCACCAAATCCTTCATCCATAAAGCTTTGCGTAACATAAAAATCACTTAAGAATTTACTTTCTTCAAGGGACTTTTCATCCTTAACTGTCCCATTTGGAGCTGCTGCTGCAAAAATCAAGGTCATTTCATCCCCAAAATAATTTGCCCCATAGCTAGAAGTTCCAAAATTCATATTTGAATCACTAGGAACTACTTCAACACCTTCTATTGTTGAGCTTTGATCTTGAGCATAAAAACAACCAACAATATCTTTATCTGCCCTTTTTGAAAGCGTCATATCGGGAGTTTCTTTTTTAAATTGCTCAAATTGAACCATAGCTTCTTCGTATTTTTCATTTTTCATTAATGCTTCTCCGTACCACAATCTTGAGCTTTGTAAATCTTCATCTACTTCATCCAATGGGTATTTAACAGCAATCGCGTACCAATGCTCAGCATTTAGATAATCATGATTTTTACGATAGGAATTAGCCAATTTATGAAGCACAATTGCATCTTCTGCATAAGAATTTGTATCTGGTGCTTCTTTGTCTAATGAGTCACGTTCAGCTTTGCTTTTTTTAGAGGGAGCAACCCAATTACGAGCTTCGTATGGATGAACCAATCCACTTGAAAGACCTTCTTTATCAATAACTTTCTTATAAAAATATGCAGCTGATGCATAATTCTCATTCTTATATGCGTTGTCTCCTTGCTCAATTATTTCATTCTTACTTTGAGAAAAAAGTAATTGCCCAATTAGCACAAATAATATTACTAGACTAACCCTTAAATTCATATCCTTGGACAGTTTTTAATTGGATTAGGTTTAAATATTTTAGGAATATAGGTTAAAGAAATTTCAAACCCTCCCTTACCATCAGAGAAATTATTTAATTCAGAAGTATTATAATCATAGCCGATTTTTCCTTCATAACTTCCTATTTTCAACCCTGCTTCTAATATAAATGCATCTGCCGATCTATAAGTTGGCCCAAAAAGAATAATAGCATCTGATCCCTTAATATGGTAGTGTGCCATTAACCCATAATTGATTTCCTGAGCATTTTTCTGTCTCATAAATAGTACTTTAGGCATCAACTGAATCTTTTCAGATAAATTAACTTTCGCACCACCATGAGCAACATATCTGATAGGTAATTTATTATCAACTCCATAAAAAGATTCTTTTGGTTGTGTTAAATGAAAAGTAGAAATCCCAACAAAAGGATTTATCCTCATTTGGTCTTTGCCATAATAATACACCACCCCTAAGTTTACGTCTGGTATCCAAAAATTGGGACTGCCAAAAGTTTCCCCTGTAGGTAACGATTGGTCAAAAGTACCTCCTCCTGCAGTAGTGTATTGAGCTTCAAAATAAAGTTGTTCAAAATCTACGCTTTTTTGAATCACTCCTCCTTGGAGACCAAAAGAAAATTTATGTGTTTCTGCATTATCAATAGTAAAACTATAACCCATATTAAGTAAAATACCTAATGCATTATAATCTCCTGCTCCCGCCCTTCCATTTATTATTTGCCCACCAAAAGCAAATTTTTGAAAAGGCATGTCAAATGAAATTGCTGCTGTTTTATACGATTTGGAAGATAAGCTTCCCCATTGAGTTCTATAGTGTCCGTGTATTCGATACTTGCCATCAAACTGTCCAACTAACGCAGGGTTAAGATATAATGCTGCCGCATCATGCTGTGATAAATGAAAATCCTGTGCATTGGAATTAATATTCATTAAAATCAACCCAACTAATACAAAAATGTAATATTTTTTATTCAATCTCACGCTTACCTCAATAATGTTACATCTCCTTTAATGGTGTGTTGTTCGTCATCTAAAGTTACAGCAATAACTGTAAAAATATAAACTCCAACTGGTTGATCAGCACCATCTCTAGTTCCATCCCAACCTTTACTTTGCTCATCAGATTCAAATATCAATTCCCCCCAATTATTATAAATTTTGAACTCTAATTCTTTGTATGGACCTCCCAAAACACTAAATACATTATTTGCTCCTTCTCCATTTGGTGAGAATGCATTAGGAACTTGAGGCGGCATAAAAACAATAACTTCATCACATATCGAATCTTCACAGCTAAAAACATCCGTTACTCTTAAACAAACGGTATAATTGCCAGCAGCTGAATAACTGTAAGTTGGATGTTGATTGGTTGATGTTCCCAAAGTATCTCCAAAATCCCAATACCAACTCACGATATTAGTGAACGAGCCATCTAGAAAACTAAATAACTCATTTACTTTTACTGAGGCTGGACTACTTGAGTATCCCGCTGTCGGGGGAGCTTGAATAGATACTGGCCCTGAAATAGTGTCCCAACATCCTTGTGCAGATTGCACAATTAAATTAACTGTATATGTTCCACTTGCTGAATAAGTATAAACAGGATTTTGAACAGTATCAGTTCCTCCATTTCCAAAATTCCACAACCATGTTGAAATACTTGATCCGCTAACTATTGATGAGTCCATAAATAAACTATTTGTGCCTTCACAAACTCCATTTACACCAAAATTTGCTTGAGGAAATGCATAAATCAAAACTGGTTGAATTAATGTGTCTATACAACCATTTGCCGAAGAAACAATTAGACTAACATTATAAGTCCCAGCACTATCATATACTGTTGAAGTGTTTGGAGTGTTATCAATAAAACTATTGCCAAAATCCCAATTCCAAGAAATTATAGGGTCAATAAATGTTGATAAATCGGTGAAGAAAACGGTGTCGTTGGGACAGGCCGAAACAAATGAAAAATTAGCTGCAGGTGCAGGAATTAGAGCAATATTAAGCGTGTCAGAAAAACTTTGACACCCTCCGTTATTTGTAGAGGTAAAAACTAAAGTAACATTCCCATTAAAATTGTCAAGTGAGTCAGCAAAATAAGTTGTATTATTCAATGAATCGTTTGGGGAGAAAAATCCCGTTCCTAATGTCTGCCAATAACCAGCTCCTGTTGTAGAAGTCGCACTAATTGGAATGAAAATACTCCCTGCACAAGCCGTGTCGTTTGACAGAATTGCTGCAGTTGGGGTACTCGTAAACGTAACCAAAAGAGTGTCTGAATCCGGAGTACAATTACCATTGCCTATTGAATTTAAATATATAAATACAAATCCGGCAGCAGTATCTGCTGAGCTTGGAACATAAACAGCATTCAAGTCAAATGGATTTGGCACAAATGTTCCTGTGCCACTCGACACCCATTGTCCTCCAGAAGCTGTAACTATAATTCCTCCTAAAGGAACTGAAGCACTATCTTTACATACAGAAATATCAGGTCCAGCATTTGCAGTTATTCCTGTAGAAAAAGTTAAAGTCATTGTATCTGAAGCAGCTGGGCAAAATCCATTCCCAGTTGTTGAAAGAATAATTGTTGCAAAACCAGCAGTCAATTCAGCAGCCGTTGGAGTATAAGCTGCATTTAGAGTTGAAGCACTCGGAGCAAATGTTCCAGCTCCAATCCATAGACCACCACTTGAACCAATTACACTTCCGTTTAGATTTGTAACTGGATTACTAAGACAGGCAAAAGTATCCGTAGCAATAGCAACGGGTAATCCCTGAATAAATATCGGTTTAGATATGGAATCAATACATCCTGTTGAGGTTCCAACAATTAATTGTACCGTATAATTTCCAGGTGTAGTATAAGTATAAGTAGGATTAGGTATAACTGCAAATCCTCCATCTCCAAAATCCCACTGCCAATTATTGACCGTTGCATTGGCTGTGGGGACAGAAGCATCAAAGAAATTTACAGGGTCATTAACACAAGCTGAATCTGTATAATTGAAATCAGGTGTTAACCCGGAAACAATAACTGTATCATAAATTGTATCAGCACAAGGTGTCCACGCTTGAGCAACTAACATTACTACATAAGTTCCTATTGACGGATATGCATAAGAAGGGTTCGTAAGATTTGAAGTGTCTGTTGTAGAAAGAAGGTCTCCAAAGTCCCAGAAAAAAGTATTAGGAGCTAAAGGAACACTAGTGTTAGTGAAATTAATTGCCAGCCCTGAACATCCAGTAACTGGTGCAATTCCAGGTGCAGGTAACGGAGGGCAACTCAATACGTTAAACTGAAAGTCTCTATATACGGTATTAATTAATACTCCATTTCTAAATTCATCAACTTTAACCCCTACAACATATTGTCCAAGAGCTGGAGGTGTAACAGTTAGCACACCAGTATTAGGGTTTACTGCAAATCCACCGCCACCAAGGGGATTCCCTGCACTATATCCTCCATTGTAAACTATAGGTGTAAATGTAGCTACATTAGCAGGGTAAGTCGGTGCATTATCATCAAATGGTTGGTAGAAAGCATAAGCTAAAGAATCTCCATCTTTGTCTGTAGCTCCGTGATCAAAAACCAAAGGATTTCCTTGACAAACAAATACAGGAGTAAAATTTTTCCATTGTGCACTAGAGTTAGTAAGATAAATACTATTATCTGGAATAAAAGTATAATAAGCTGAGCCTGTACTTAAAGGATTTTGAACATTAACCAAGCTATTATTTCTACAACAAGTTGTATACCATAAATGGTATCCACCTGGGTTCGGAGGTAAATTATTGACAATATCAGTATAAATCCCTTCTTCAACACATACCCCTGGATCAAAAGCACAGGTATCTATTGGTGGGTTTAGCACGGAAACTTGAGTTCTTGGTAAAACGACATTAGCATAAAATGTCCCATTAGGTAGTCTTATCCGTACTGTTGCAGAGTTCGGTAAGTTGACACTTGTAGGTCCACAATCCCTGTACATTTTAATGGTAAGTCGGTAAGTTGAGCCACCTAAATGCTCATAAGTTAAGGACCCTCCAACCACGTGAGTTGCCTTTGTTAAAAAGGGTGTAATAGCGAATATTGCTATAAGTAGTACTTGTTTTAGTTTCATAGTTAATGCAAAATCGAGTGCAAATTTATGCAATTTAGTGTAATTATGCTAATTATCGATAAAATCGATATATTTATCTATACAAGTTAATTATTGAACTTGTTATAAGTAATTATTTATTTACCTTTGCACCTTTAAAAACAACTAACAATATTTAGTTATGCTACTTAATTTTACAAAAACTCTATGGATGAATTGTTCATTGCTTTTCATTTTTGTGGTTATCCCTTTTTCCTTTACTATCGGACAAGTCAATGTTTTATGGGAAGCTAGATATACTAGTGCTGGTGGCAACATAGATGCTGGAAAAGAAATTGCGATTGATGGCTCTGGTAATGTTTATGTTACTGGATCATCCTATACTAATGTTACAAATGGATTTGATATTGTAACTATAAAATACGACCCATTAGGTAATCAATTATGGGCAACCCCATTTAATGGAAGTGGAAGTGCCTTGGATGAAGGAAGAGATATAGCTGTTGATGCTAATGGAAATGTTTATGTTACAGGATATACTGCGTCTACTGGACCAAATTATGATTATGTTACCATTAAATATAATGCTGCTGGAGTGCAGCAATGGGCAACATTATATAATGGAACAGGAAATGGGTATGATGAGGCTTACGCTATTGCTATTGATAATATTGGAAATACTTATGTTACTGGATCAAGTGATGCTGGAGGACAAGGGACTAATTATGTAACTATCCAATACAATTCAGCTGGTGTTCAACAATGGGCAACCCCTTA
>JBFIEB010000095.1:0-8687 GCA_041603555.1 Vicingaceae bacterium | reverse complement strand
TCTTATTAATTTTAGCAACCATTACATCTGTTTTTTATAAACAGAAACTAAAAGCAAAAAGGATAGTCTTATCTCAATTTGTTCTTGTGATAATTTTTACAACGATTATGCTTTTTTCTCCTGGGAACGAATATAGAGAATCTGTTTATGAAAACGCCCATAACTTTTCGCATTCATTTTTATCATCCTTATTACAAACTGTTCGATTTTCTGCAATATGGATAGCCTCTCTGCCGCTAATTATAGCTACTCTATTTTACTATCCTCTGAATAAAAAATTAAGTGAGAAAGTTGAAATATTTAGTAATTCTTTTTACTTAAATAGATTCGTCTCACTGTTAATCTTGTTTACATTAATATTTATTTGTGTTTTCCCAGCTTATTGGGCAACAGGAATTTTAGGCCAACACAGAACGCTAAACATTGCTTATTTCTTTTTTATAATAATGTGGTTTATCAACCTAACAGTTTGGCTCAACCATTACAACAAAATAAGCTTTGTAATACAAAAAAGAACAAAGACTTTCCTGGGCATTTTTCTTCTAATCGGATTGATTTTTACTGGTAATGGATATAATTCGTTAGTAGATATTTTTTCGGGATCGGCAAAAAAATACAATACTGAAATACAAGCAAGATTTAAAAAATTAAAAAGTCTTAGCGCTTCTAAAAACATGATTTCATTATCTCCCATAGAAGCAAGACCAAAAACACTCTTTGTTTCAGATATTACTCAAGACCCTAAAGATTGGCACAATAGGGCTTATAGTCTATATTTTCGGATAGATTCTTCTAAAATAATCGTGAAGGATGATTAAAAAAATATTAAATAAATTACAAGAAGAGATTACACTGAGTTATTTTTTCACAGGCTTATCTTTTATTGTTTTCATGTTTGTTATCTATTTATCTGATGGCATTAAAGACCCTGGTGATGGATTGGCACATTTTATTATTGCAAAATTTTCTTGGCAACATCCCAATTTATTTTTGGATTCGTGGGGAAAACCTTTATTTACTTTACTGAGCTCCCCATTTGCTCAATTCGGCTTCAACGGAATGATTGTTTTTAATGCGATGTTATTTGTTTCTACAAGTATTTATGCGATTAAAATAACAGATAGGTTTGATTTGAAATTTAAATGGTTAATGCCTTTTTTATTAATAGGTGCTCCAGTTTATTTCAATATGGTTATTGCCGGGATGACAGAAATATTGTTTTCAGCAGTTCTTATAGCCTCTCTCTATTATTTAATAAAAGAACAATACGTTATCGCTGCGGTATTATTTTCATTTATTTTTTTCGTACGACCAGAAGGGCTTATTGTATTCCCGTTTTACTTAATATTTTTTTTACTAAGGAGCTGGAAACATTCATTTTTACTTATGACAGGAGGATTTGTATACAGTCTTGCTGCATATTTTATGTTGGACAATATGTTTTTATTTATTGAGTATGATCAATATCCTGGAGCAAAGGAAATCTATGGTGCTGGAGAATTTTTCCATTTTTTTAAGTATTATAATCAGATAATAGGGAAGTCATTAGTTTATCTATTATTACTTGGGCTGGTACTGGTTGGTATAAAATTTATAAGAACACTTAAGAGAAAAAAAGGAAAGATAATAAAAAGTAGAATAATTATTTGGCAAATATTGGTCACGCTTCCCTTCCTTGCTGTTGTTTTCACACATTCATATTTATGGTGGAAGGGATTAAAAGGATCCCTAGGCTTGTTGCGTGTTTTAGCAACAGTAACACCATTAGCTTCTTTGCTTGCGCTTTATGGAATAAATGGAGCATATAATGTATTTAAGAAAAAGAAAAATAGCACTTGGATTTTTAACATAATAGCATTTATAATAGCAGGCAGTTTAATTTTTTCATTGAGTCTGGAGGTCGAGTTACCTATTAGGCCAAAACCAGCGGAAAGATTAATTTCAAAAACAAGTACTTGGATAAATAAACAAGGGTTTAATGGAAAAATATTTTGGTTAGCCCCTTACTTTACTTATGTTTCGGGAGCAGACCCGTATGATGAAGAAAAAACAGGTTTTTTGTGGGGGCTAGACCAAGAAAAGCCATCAAAAACATTAGAACAAGGAGATATTATTGTATGGGACTCTCATTTCGGACCCAATGAAGGGCATTTAAAATTGCAAAACTTATTAGAAGATAATAACCTCATGCTTGAAAAGTCATTTTATCCTAATAAGCAAATTGGGCAAACAGGAGGAAGAGACTTCTGCCTTAATGTTTTTAGTGTAGACACCTTAAAATCGAGAAGCATGATAACACCCAAAACCCTATTTACTTTTCCAACAGGAATCGACAAAATAAATGCAGAGTTTTTGAATCTGATAAAAACACCGGTAAATTATAGTAAGGCAAAAATTTTGGCATACTCTTTTTCAGCGGAAATTTATTTTTCAGAGCCGTATTTAGACGAAACCTTGCAAATAATAGTTAGCATAGGAGAGGGAGTAAATAATTATTATTATGCAAAAAAAATAAAAGCTTCAGCATTTAAAATAAATAAGTGGAATAAAGTCTTTTATCAAATTTATCTTCCTGTTTTTAATAATAGAGAAATAGCTTCTTATTTTTGGAATATTAATCAACAAGAATTTAAAGTTAGAAATGTAAAAGGAGAAGTGCTGATGTATTAATAATATATAATACATTTATTTAAGCATCACTTTTTGAATACCTGCTAAAGTTGGGAAATGTTATAAACTAGTTGAATAAAATAGAAGAAACCATGAAATTATCGATATTAATTCCTGCTTATAATGAAGAAATAACTATCCATTTAATCCTTGACAAGATTAAAAATGTTGAGTTAATAGGAGAGATTTCAAAAGAAATAATTATTGTTAATGATTTCTCAACGGACAATACAGTCGAAAAAATTGAGAAATATAAAGAAGAAAATCCAGGATTAAATATTGATATCCATAGCCAGCCAAAAAATATGGGCAAGGGTGCTGCAATTCACAAGGCAATAGAATTGGCAACCGGAGAATATTTAATTGTGCAAGATGCAGATTTAGAATATGATCCAAATGAATACAATCTTTTACTAAAGCCAATTGTAGATGATTTTGCAGACGTTGTTTATGGCTCTAGGTTTATGGGTGGAAACCCACACCGGGTATTATTTTATTGGCACTCTATAGGCAACAAATTTTTAACCTCATTATCAAACATGTTTTCTAATCTAAATTTAACAGACATGGAAACCTGTTATAAATTAATAAGAAGTGACATTGCAAAATCTTTAAACTTGAAAGAAAATCGATTTGGATTTGAACCAGAATTAACAGCTAAACTGTCACGTGTTCCTAACATTAGAATATACGAAGTAGGCATTTCTTATTACGGAAGAACTTATGAAGAGGGCAAAAAAATAGGATGGAAAGACGGTGTTCGGGCGATATATTGCATTTTAAAATACAATGTATTTAGCAAAGATTAATCATACCCCATATCAACACAATACTCTGCAGTTTCTTTTATTACTGTATTTAAGTCTTTATGCTCCTTTTTTGCGTAATCTTCTAGTGATCTTAACCAATGAAGATCTCTGTTAATTTTAATAATAAAATATTCAGCATCTTTTTTATAGTCTATAATGCTATTTTCTTGATTAGAAAAAGACTGACTAGGAGTTGACAGGTAGTTGTACCGGAATAACATATAGCCATTGGCCTTCTTAACCTCATTTAATTGAAGCTTCCCCATCATGTCGGCAATCTTAATAGTGTCTCCACTACCTTTACAGTAAGGCAATAATCTACCAAAATAGTTAAGTAATATAAGCCCGGTTGGATGGTTTATAAAATAGGTTTCCAGTTCTTCAAATTTAATTTCTTCGTGTAGCGTTCCGGATATAATATAGGGCGTCTTTTCAACATGTAAAGCATAATAATAGGTGTTTTCCCAATCTAAAAAATCTGTAACCAAACCATCCTCATTTTTATAATTAGCTTGACTTTTTTCTACCATTAAATGAAAGGTTTTATCTCTTAGGCTTGGAAAGAAAAAAGGCTCGGGATAGTGTTCAATAAACAAATCATGAACTGCCAAAGAAAGTGTAGAAGAAAAATCAAGACTATTTTTCCAAGGAATTTTATTTAACACCAAAGACACCGGAATAATTGCTGCAACACCAATGATTGAAAGTACTTTAATAAACTTTTTTGTTTGAACAAACAAAAGGGCAGCAAAAGGGATTAGCAAAACAAGCAACCCAATAGTGTATTTGTTTTGTAACAATAAAGTACCTGTAATAGCCTTATATTCATATATACTGAACAACACAAGAAAAGGGATAAACCACATGAGCTGTTTCTTTGTGATACTTTTTTTGATGATAGACCTAGGGAGAATATAAAGCAATAAAAACATCACTATAGGACTAAAAACAATAAAAACTGAGAATGGGAAAAATAATATTCTTTTAAGCAACTCAACGGGGTCCACATTACTTAGCGCTGTAATTTCTTTGTGAGCCCAATCGGTCGAGTAATGAAAGCTATAAAACCAATCGTTAAAAACAACCTGATTTCCTATTAACCAAGAAATTGGAAAAAGAGAGGCAATAGCCCCAAACACTAAAAAAGAGCGATACTGTTTTTGCATTAATAAAAGACCTCCAAACAAAAAGGAGATAATCCATGCTTCATAGCGTAATGCTCCAGCAAAATTAATTGCAAGACCAGAAAATATTAAGTAGTTTATTTTATTTTCAGTGATTGCTTTAGATAAATAATACATTGATAAAGCAAGAAAAAAGGCAAAAGGAACTGCAGGGAGGGCTTGAAAACTATTTCGTATAACTAATGGACTCAAAGTGTAAATACATGCAACCAATATAGCTCCTGTTCTTGTTTTAAAAGTATTCCTGCTAAACCAATATAATGGATAAGAAGTAAAAACAGCAAATAAAATATTTATGAGTTTTGGACCAAGAACCTTTCCCCCCATAAATTTTATAGCAAAACCAAATAAGTACTGATTTAAAGGTCCCCAAACGGCTCCCGCGATATATCTCGGGTTTTCCAGCCAGTCTTGAGCATGAATAATTCTACTAATAGCATCTGCATGAACTGTTTGCGTATAAGGAAGAAGAATTAATCGAATTATTAATCCAACGATTATTATGATAATAATATCTTTATTCCATAATTTCATTTTGTAATATCTTCGGAGAATTTGATAAAAAGCGCTATTAATTTTGGATAAATGTATTGAAAAAAATACCAGAGGCTGTAAAATAAACTTAAAAATGAAGATTAGATTCTTGTTAATTATTTTAGGTGTTACTCTTTTTTCTTGCAATCCAAATACTGATAAAGAATTTTCTGTAGTGAATTTTAACCCTTTTTTCAATTTTGAACTAGATCAAAAAAAAGACCTTTCTTTACAAATGAATTTAGATTCTGCCTTCACTCAAGGGGTCATCATTCCTTCACAAAACCAAGATAATCAATCATTTTTTAAATTCAGCTTAATGATAAAAATGAGGGGAAGACCCCACAATCTTATAGCTATAAGGTTTATTATCAAAACGAAAAGTATAAGTTTTCAGAAACAAAAGAAGAAGATGGAGAACTAATTTATAACACCTTATCCTCAGAAAATTTTTACGGTAGCTGGGAAGATGAAATGGGGTTTAAAACAACAGGTTTAATTGAACCAGATGGGCAGTTTCATTTAGTAACGGATTCTTTTAGAATTGTTGGAAACCCTAGAAATGAAAAAAAATATTTTGGGAAGGAAATTTCTAATATAGAACATTTAGCTCCTTTAATTGAAAGCACTATCAGGGAAATTAAGCTGAATACACCCCTACTTAAAACGATTAAAGAAAAAGCCTTAACAAATAATGTTGGTTTTGAAGAACAACTTTATAAAGATGCTATATGGATAGTAAAAGACAATCAGGAAAGAGGGATAATAATGCTTCCAGAAAAAACCCAAGATTCTCTTGCAAGGATAGCTATGGTTGGAATAAAGTCAGATAAAAAATGGTTTAAAACGATTGAAGAAAAGGCTTTGAAAAATAAAATAAGTAGCGAAGAACAGCTTTATCAAGATGCCTTGTGGCTTGTTAATGAAAACAGGAACAAAGAAAAAAAAGAAGTTAATAATAGGTGGAAAAGAAATCCAAGAGTTGGTGACTATAGTTTTTTATGCGTTGTACTTCCAACTAATGAGCTAAAAAAATTACCACAACACATTCAATCTATAGATAAAAGAAACGATAAAGGAAATTTTGTAAATCCATACTATTATTTCCTTTACAATAAAGAAGAGGTAAATGATTTAATAGAAATTAATTTATCCGATAATAGATTAATCACAAAGGCAAAAATAAACTTTGCTTCTGGTATATATGTTGATGAATTAAGTAATAACAACATCAAGATTGAAAATGATTATTACAGCACCACTTGTGGAAATAATAATAAATTTTTTAAAACTGCACAGGTCCAACAGTTTTTCCACAATATCGATAAGAATTATTTATTAAATACCATTCCAATTTTAAGTGACGTTAAAGGAGAAAAGTACTCTAAGGAGGAGTTTTTTTTAAGCAGAGGAGTTGATGATAAAGATAGAATTAAGGATGTAATACAAATTTCTAAAAGGCCATGTGAAACAGTTTATTATAATGAAAGGGATAAATCAATTGATATTACAACCCCATCATCTTCACCACAAAATTTAAGAAAGGAAAATGTAGGAATAAACACTAGAATTGGGTTTACATATGGTAAATATAGAGCTAAAATTAAATTCCCAGAATTAATTAATAATCACAATATTTGGAATGGACTCACTTATGCATTTTGGTTAATATATCAAGATGATGGTGAGTGGAATTCCCGTAGAATTTGTACATCTGGATATATTTCAAAAGAAGAGAGCGGAAAAAACGTAGAGCGCACCAAATCTGACACCTATTCTGAAATAGATATTGAAATCGTAAAAACGTCAAAATATTGGCCCAAAACATCATATATAGATTCTACCCAATATAAGATTGACGATGCGGCCAATAATAGAGAGTTTATGGTCACCTGTACAAATTGGGATCTTGCCTGTAGAGATAGTGAGCAATTTATTAAAGGCGCAACAAAATTTAAAAAAGAAGACAAGGAATTTTGGCTTCACAGGTGGGATGAGAATTATAAGGCCATTACGTTAAAAACAGCTGAGAAGCATGATAATGTTTTCAAAAAAGACTATTATTGGTATGAAATAGATTGGCAGCCTGATAGGATTGTATGGAGAATAGGGGAAGACAAGGAAAATATGCGAATAATTGGCTATATGGACAGTAGCGTTACTTCCATTCCAAACAATCAAATGTTAATGGTGGTTACTCAAGAATACCATCATTCATGGTGGTGGCCTCTTGCTCCATTTCAACAAGATGACCTGCCCTTTCCTAAATCAAGTATAATAGGAAAGATATATGACTTGGAAATAGAATAGAGTTACCAGCCTAATTGTCTTTATGCTGAGAGGAGCCCCCTTTGTTTAAACTAAGCAAAAAAATAGTATTAAAAAAAACAAAAAAATTAATGCCAACTTGTGTTTCTAAAGTATCCTCAGTTATCATTGACAGCACAACAATACTAAAAAAAGAAAGGTATAAATAATTTTTATAAAGCTTAGTTTTAACAATGGGATAAAACAAACAGATTAAAAACCAACCCATCCCCATAAGACCAAAAGAGACACCAAAAGCAAGGTACTGGTTATGCGTCCTAAGCCTGTATCTCTCTTCCAGTTTAGAATTATCCATTAGGTATTGTTGGTCAAACGCATCTTGAACATCTCCTGTTCCAACACCAATAAATGGATTATTTTTAATAATTTTAATGGCTGTATTCCAGTATTCCCAACGCATTAAAACAGAATGCCCATTAAAATCTCCACCATTTTTATAGGAGTCATATTCCCATAAAATTTTATGCATTCGAATGCTAAAATAATTCATATCGAGGTATTTTACATTAGAAATACCATTTTCAATTGCTGTCACTTCATTTGGGGTTAAACTTTCAACCCCAAGCCAATCTTTTCTTACCCCTTTAGAAGTAACAAACCGGATTAATGTGTTTTTTATTTCTTGTCCTTTAGCATCTTTGCCCACAAAAGGGATTTTACTTTTATGGCTCCATGCAGCTGCTATTTCACCCCAAGCGATATTTTTTGCAACGTAATAACCATTTTCTTTCAATGTGCTGGCATCTGTAATAGCATCTTTTTGGTATTCATTACCATTAATAGTAAAAGGAATTTCTTTAATGGGCTCAATTTTTTTTGAGACATAAAAATCTTGGAATGAATTATTAATGAATAAGAATAAGCCCAAGAAGAGGAGGGTAAGGCTTGATATTAAAAGAGATTTTAGTTTAAATGATTTTGTTAATAATCCGAAAACAATTAATAAAATAAAAATGGTAGCAATTAAAACAACAGTCCCACTAAATAAACTAAAAAGAAATAAAGAAGAGATTAACCATAATGTAACCACCCCCCATAATATTTTATATTTAAATTCTAATGCTTTTTTTAAGAAGTAAAAAGAAAAGAATATAGCTAATGCAACCTCAAGACCAAATCTTATGTGTGAGTTAAACCTTGAAAGGCTTCGGTTATCCAAAAT
>JBFIEB010000094.1:0-8696 GCA_041603555.1 Vicingaceae bacterium | reverse complement strand
GAGTTATATTTTTCAAAAAAGGAGAGAGATGACTATTTTAAAATTCTACAAAAAAAAGGAAGCCTAACCAATTTTAAAAATAAGCAAAAAAGAAAAGATGGAAAAGAAATATGGATATTAACAAATGTTACCTTAGTTGGGAAAGATAGAATTGAAGGAACCCTGATTGATATTACAGAGCAAGTTAAGGTAGAAAATAAAATAAAAGAAAGTGAAAAAAACTATAAAAACCTAACAGAAAACTCTCCTTATGGAGTTTTTGTTCACATTGATGGCAAAATTCTTTATGCAAACAAAGAAACATATAAAATTTTGGGAATAAAAAACGGAACAAGAATAACCAAAAACCTAAATATTTATGACTTTATTTTATCAGAAAATAGAAAAGAGGCACAGCAACGTACGCAAAAAGCACTACAAGGAAAAGACGTTCCTTTTAAAGAATTTAAGCTAAAAAAAGGAATTAATAATCAAACCATCCATGTAGATGTTAAGCCCATATTATTAAATTATAAAGGGGAAAAGGCCATTCAGGTTTTTTTTAAAGACATCACTATAGAAAAAGAATTATCAAAGTCAAAACTTCGTGCAACTATTGCAGAAGAATCAAACAGGGTCCTTCACAAAGAGATAAAGGAGAGAAAACGAACCGAACAACAACTTATAAATAGCGAAGAAAAATATAGGGATCTTTTTGAAAATGCGACAGATTTAATACAGAGTGTTGACACAGCGGGTAATATTCTATATGTTAATAAGGCTTGGAAAACAGAACTAGGATTTACCGATAGGGAGATCAAAAACCTAAATATTTTTGACGTAGTACACCCTGATTGTATAAAAAAATGTGAAAAGATATTTTCGGAAGTTATAAAATCAAAAAAAGATAAACCATTAAAAGTTTCATATGAATTAAAATCGAAAAAAGGAAAAAAAATTATAGTTGAAGGAAGTGTCAGCCTAAAATTTAAAAATGGGAAGCCTTTTTCAACAAGAGCAATTTTAAGAAATGTGACCCTAAAAAATGAAGCTGAGCTAAAATTAGAACAACAAGAAAAAACACTCAGAGCGATTACCGAAACCATTAACGATGTATTTTACCTCTATAACATTACAGAAAAGAAATATGAATACATTAGCCCAAATAGTAAAGAAGTATTGGGGGCTAGCCCTAAATTCTTTTATTCAGGAAAAAAACATACTCTCACCTATGGTCATCCTGAGGATGTAAAAAAGATGATAGAAGCCCATAAACTTGTTGATTCAGGGAAACCTTATAACATAGACTACCGCTTAATAATAAAAAAGAAAATACACTGGATAAACGAAAGATCATTCCCAATAAAAGGGGCAAAAGGAATTACTGTTGCTAATTCTGGGATATGTAGAGATATAACGGATTTAAAAGAAACAGAGCGAGAATTAAATGAGTCGATAAAAGAAAAAGAGGTGTTACTAAAAGAGGTTCACCATAGAGTAAAAAACAATCTACAAGTAATTTCTAGCATCCTCAACCTTCAGTCTTCATATGTTGAAGATGAAAACACACTAAATATTTTAGAAGAAAGTCAAAACAGAATAAAATCAATGGCTTTTATTCATGAAAGTTTATATCAAACAACAGACTTTTCAAAAATAAATTTCTCAGAATATGTTATTAGTCTATCTAAAAATTTAGTACATTCATATCGTGTTTATAGCAATTTAATCGATCTTCAGTTATCGGTGGGAAGTATCTTTTTGGACTTAGACTTGTCGATTCCTTGTGGTTTAATTTTAAATGAACTGGTTTCAAATTCACTTAAGTATGCTTTTTCAAAACAACAAAAAGGAGTAATAAAAATAGAATTGTTAGAAAAAAATAATACCATCAGCCTAATTGTTCAAGATAATGGAGTAGGTTTGCCGAAAGAAATTAATTATAAAAACACAGCCTCTTTAGGGTTGCAGCTAGTAATGACATTAGTTGAACAAATTAACGGAACAATTAATTTAAACAACGAAAAAGGGGCGAAATATATTATTACATTTAAAAAGGATTAATAATGTCAAAAAACAACATTTTGGTAGTTGAAGATGAAGCGATTGTTTCCAAAGACATTCAACAAAGCCTAAAAAAATTAGGGTATAATATTGTTGGTTCTGCATCAACAGGAGAGAAAGCAATAGATCTGGCTCAAGAAAAAAAACCAGACCTGGTGCTGATGGACATCATGCTAAAAGGAGGATTGAGCGGAATAGATGCTGCTGAAAAAATAAAAGAGAGCTTAAAAATACCTGTTATTTATCTTACCGCATATGCTGATGAAAACACACTATCAAAAGCCAAAATTACAGAACCTTATGGCTACATTATAAAACCATTTAAGGAGGTTGACTTACACACCTCTATAGAAATGGCTCTTTACAAACACAAAAAAGAAAGGGAAGTTATTAAAGAAAGGGACTTCTTATTTTCTTTAGTTGAAAACCAAGGATCTGATGGGGTTATTTTTGTTAAATCGAACTCTAGGTTGGTTAAAGTAAAAACAAACGATATTATTTTTGTTGAAGCCCTTAAAGACTATGTTGTTGTAAATGTTGGGGAGGTAAAATATACCATCCATTCCACAATGAAAGAAATTCAAAAAAAGCTTCCTGGGAAAGATTTTCAAAGAATACACCGGTCTTATATTGTTCGGCTGGATAAAATTATAGCAATTGAGCAGCCAAATGTTATTATTGAGGGAGGAAAAAAAATGTTACCAATAGGAGGGTCCTATAAAGAGGAGCTTTTTAGTAGAATTAATTTAGTCTGATAGTTTCCCAAAAGTTGCGGCAGTATAATATATGCGAAACAGCATCTTTAACCTGTGAATTACAGAAAATTAGTTTCGGTTAATATAATAACTATTGGCTTGAGCTAAAGAGGTAACAACCATATCGTTAATACAAATATTTTCGGGCAAGGTTGTTACATAATAAATCAAAGAAGCAACATCTTCTGCAGACATTGGCTCGTAGCCATTATAAACTTCTTTCGCTTTCTGAACATCACCATGTAGACGAACTTCAGAAAACTCTGTTTCGGCCGCACCAGGACAGATTTGAGTAACCTTAATACCATCTTTAACCAAATCAATACGCATCGCTTTCGATATTGCGTCAACAGCATGCTTGCTTGCACAATAAACATTGCCGTTTTCGTAAACCTCTTTTCCTGCAGTAGATCCAATATTAATGATGTGGCCTTTTTTGTTTTTAACCATAAAAGGAATTATCGCTCTAGAAATATATAGCAAGCCCTTAATGTTTGTGTCAATCATTTTATCCCAATCGTCCAACAAACCATCTTGAATTTTACTTAATCCGCTTGCCAATCCTGCATTATTCACCAAAACATCAATAGGTCTGCTGTTGATTTGAGCAACAGCATTAACAACCTCTTCATTGTCGCGAACGTCAAAACAAAGAGGAACAACCTCAATACCGTGTGCATTAACAAGTTCTTTCGTAAGACTATTTAATCGGTCTTTTCTTCTGCCTGTAATAATTAAATTGTTCCCCTTTCTAGCAAATAGTTCCGCAGCAGCTTTTCCAAAACCAGATGTTGCGCCTGTGATAAATATGTTTTTAGACACTATTTAATTTCTTTTAGAGCGTTATCAACCAGAACAGCTAAGTGCTCTTTGTGGGCTTTAGAGGAAACATTTCCTGTGCTAATGGCTGTCATTTTCTTAATTTGCTTTAAATTATAAACCGCCATTGATTGAGCATTGGAAATATATGATTTGCTATTTGGACCAACCAACATAGAAATTAATTTTTTTGTATAAGCAATCTGTAAGTTTTGCCTAAACGAATTTACACTACCTGCTATATCTGCCTTAAAAATGGCCTCATTAAGATCTGTCATCATTTCAGAAAGAGAATATTTATTTCCATAAAGCTCAGAATCCACTAGTCTTTGAACCGTATTCGCATGAAGGAGGTGAGCCAACACAACCTGTTGATACATTGTAACTTGTTGGTGTATTTTTGGATCTTCAGGACCACTAAAAAAACCATAACCCCTGCGCTGCATTGCTAAATAATTATACAAATCATTAGGAACATTAAAGGCGTTTGGAGCAAAAACATGTTTTTTCAAAATATTCATAGCCCTTTTCTGATCCTCTAAACTTACCGGAGTGTATGGTTGTACCTCTCCTTTTTGACCAACCATTGAACGATCTACGTAAACACCTCCAATGAAACGAGAGACAACATTTCCCGCTGTTGCCCTTTGTCTGCTTAAAATGTAATACACCCTCCTAAGCTCTTGATAAGACTCTCCTTTTTTAGCAAATTTGGTTTTTACATCCTTCATGGTATTGTCAATAATAGTATACATGTTTTCAGAATAAGTCATTTGATCATTTGATAAATCACCAATCATTACCCTTGGGTCAATTGCCTTACCAGGATACCTCATGTCGTCCGCATCATTACCAAAAATTAACTCAGGATTCGTTGACATTGCCAATAAATCCTCTTTTTCCTTTTCAGATTTAAACGGAGTATACCCAAACTGTATAGCCCAGATGTCGTAAGGACCAACAGCCACATCAGAATAATGGCCCTGCATACTTCTGTCAACAGTAATGTTCATTGCGGCATAGTCCATTACTGAGCCAGTCAAGCACTTTCCTTTTATAAATTCTTTGTCAGCTAATTGTGTAGGAGAAAAAAGCTGACTTGCTTTCATATTGTGATTTAAACCAAGGGTATGCCCAACCTCATGCATAATAAGAGCAGTCATAGCTTCTTTTTTCATTCTTTCCATATCTAGGGAAGAGTTTCCTGAGGCAGCTAAAACAGCAGAACCAAACATTGTATTTTCATGCATAACATGACCGAGCGAACAGTAATAAGGGTCTTCTTTTATGTTGGCTGATAGATTGTGTTGCTCGTCATTAGCGGCTAAATCATAAATCTTATCGTACATAACCCTATTGGTAAAATGAAGGTATTCAAGCATAATGTCAGCCCCTAACAGCTGCCCTGTTTTTGGGTTAGCAAAACTTGGCCCATAACCACCAAAAGGAGCCCTAGGAGAGGATGTCCATCGCAAAACATTATACCTTAAGTCTCCAGCATCCCAATCGGCATCATCAGGTTGCATTTTTACCACCATCGCATCTTTAAAACCAGCTTTTTCGAAAGCCACATTCCACTGTAACACAGCATCTTTAATTGTTTCTCTCCACACAACCGGAGTAGAGTTTTCCATCCACCAGACAATTGGCTCAACAGGCTCCGAAATAACAGCATTAGGATCTTTCTTTTTTAAGTGCCAACGATGAACCAAATCACGATAAGGAACAGAGCTGGTGGTTGTCATATCAGTAACCTCATGAGTAAAATAACCCACACGAGGATCATCAATTAACACCTCATAGTCATTTTCAGGCATCTGAATTAAGCTATGAAATATTTTAATGCTTACATTTCTTCCTTCAGAGACAGCCCTAGAACCCCCATTTAAAACACTTGGGCTTGAATAAACATATTCAATTGCTAAATCAGTATTTTTTGGATAATTTCTGATTCCATTAATTTTTGTTTTTTCTTTGTCTAAGCTTCCTAGAGTAAAAGCGGTAGGTTTTTGCTTGGGGTATTTTGGAGGTTTTACCTGAGACAAGGTTTCTTTCAAAAAAAGAGCTTCAGCATCAATTAAATAAAGCCCTTTTTCTTTGTCTTCGGCTTCAATTTTTAAACTAGCCATTATCCCTTCACTCATATTAGCATCACTCGATTTTGAAATTTCATTTTTGGGATCAAAATAAGACGAAGTGTTTTGGGTCACAAATTCGATTTTATTAAAATATTTTTGAATCTTAAAAACTTTGGAGCCTCTATATGCGCCCCTGAACGAACCAGCATCAAGCACACCATTGGCAACTTGACTAAAGTAAATAAACTCTTGATTGATTTGAGTTTTATTTATTACCATTTTTATAGAACCAGTAATCGTGTCTTGGTATATTGGAAATAAACCAATATATCTATGGCATTTTTTTGTGACTTCTGAGATTTTCTTAATAGCATCCTTGTCTTTTTTTTCTGCAGGAGCTGTTGTTTTTGTTTTCTTTTTCTTCTGTGCAGCAACATTATTTGTAGTAAACAAAAACAGCCCAATTAAAGCAAGGACAGTTATCTTTAGTATGTTTAATTTTTTCATGGTTATTATAAAGGGGGTTTATTTGGATAAATATAATTAATAATTTCCAATTGAGAGCAGCACCAAAGTACAAGCAATTTCTGTTGCTATTCCTTTTTCGCGGGCAAGCTGAATCAATTCATCATTTTCTGTTCCTGGATTAAAAATAATACGCTTAGGCTTTATTTGATGGAGAATGTAATCATAATATAAGGGCTGATGTTGTGGGCCAACGTAAAGAGTCACTGTGTCTATGTTTTCTATAATGGGCATTTTGGTAAGTATGTTATGATCAACAATTTTACCACCTCTTAACCCAACAGGAAATACAGTGTGTCCTTTTTCTGCTAATTGAAGTGTAGCTTTATAAGAATACCTATTCGGGTTGTCGCTTGCACCAAGAATTAATGTCCTTTTCATTAGAAAGATGAGAAAAATTAATTTTGAGGGTAGCCATTGTCAACCCAACATTTTATTTTATTTAGTTGGTCTTGGCTTAGTGTAGATCCCTGGGGCATGACCTGATCAATCAAAACACTATTATTAAACGAGCCATTGATAATTACCCCCTGCAGACCTCCATAGGAAGTAAAATCACCATGTGGGGAACCAGAATTATGGCAATTAGAACTGTTGCAATTGGTATTAATAATCGTAGAAATTCCAGTATTGTAAGTTAAGTTAGATCCATCACATGTAATGCCAGAAACCTTTTTTTCATCGTCCTTTTTACACCTTGTTAAGACAACAAAACAAAAGCAACAACAAAACAAAAGCCGGAGGAGCATAATAGAATAATAGGGTTAGTAAAGTTAAAAATAGACATTTAAATAATAAGTTTTGCTAAAGAAACCTTATTACTAAGAAACAAATTGTGATGACTTTTTATGAAGCCCTTTCTAAATCACCCTTTTCTCATGCTTACCATTTTTCTACGGACATAAGCAATTTTACTTTGAAGAGGGAGTTCTTTAGGACAAACATCTTCACAGCCTAACAAGGACATACACCCGAACACACCGTTTTCATCACCAACCACTTCATAGAAATCCTCTAATGTGCGCTTGTCTCTAGGATCAATTTCGAATCGAGCAATTTTATTTAACCCTACAGCTCCAACAAAATCCTCTTTCATTCTAACAGTGCCACACCCCGAAATGCAACACCCACATTCAATGCACCTGTCGAGTTCGTATATTTCTTCGGCCTTTTCGGGGTCCATTCGTTCCTCTATTTTATTAATGTCAATAACCTTTTCTTCACTATCATGAATCCAGGTTTCTAAATTCTCACTCATCCCTCTCATCCATTTTCCAGTGTTAACAGAAAGATCTCCAATTAGCTCAAACACTGGGAGTGGAGCCAAATTGATTACATCAGGCAGTAAATGTGTTCCTGTTCTACAAGCCAAATCAGGACGTCCGTTTACCACCATCCCACAACTTCCACAGATTCCTGCTCTACAAACAAAATCATATTGAAGCGATGGTTCATATTTCTCCCGAATCTCATTTAATGCAATAAAAATTGTCATGCCTGGCGCCTCCTCAATCTCGTATGAGCTTACTTCTGGTCTACTATTTGGATCCGAAGGGTTGTACCTTAGAATTTTAAATGTCAGCTTTCTTTCTTTTGTTTCACTCATGGCAATGGCTCTGTTATTCGTTCGTTTCTCCCTTGGTATTGTTTCGGTAAATCATATTTCAACAAGGCTTCTTGAATTTCCCACCTATCTGCATTTGGATTTTTTGCTAGGATTTCTTCTATTTCTTTATTTCTTTTTTCAGTATCTGGATGATGAATAATGTTATCTTTTCCGTACCCTCTTGATCCTGGAGGCATTTCCATAGACATAATGTCAACATCCGCATAAGTGATAGTTGGTAAAGTATCAGCTTCATTTGGCCAAGTAGCCAACGTCCTGTTTAACCAATCTTTATCATTTCTTTCAGGATAGTCTTCCCGAGCATGAGCGCCTCGTGATTCAGTTCTTTGCTCTGCCCCTAAAGCGACACACAGCGCCAATTTTATCATTTTTTGTACCCTCATTGCAGCAACCAACTCTGCATTAGATCCTTTGTTTTTATATTGAAGCCTAATATTTTTACTTCTTTTCAAGAGTTCTTCTAACTCCCTGACTGCTTCTTTAAGATCAGGACCATTTCTAAAGATACCAACTTTATCCATCATTATTTTCTCCATCTCATTTCTAATACTATAGCAGTCTTCGTTTCCTGTGGAGTCAACAAGATCCTGAATCTTCTTTTCTTCTCCTTTGTAGAATTTTTCTACTAAAGCTGTAGAAATACTTAAATCTTCACCTTTGTCCAATTCGTCTGAGATATATTCCGCAACCAACATTCCTGCAACCACAGTTTCAGCAACGGAATTACCTCCTAATCGGTTAAACCCGTGCATGTCCCAACAAGCAGCTTCACCTGCAGAGTACAGCCCTTTTAAAGTTCTACTCTCACCTTTATGATTAGTTCTAATTCCTCCCATAGAATAATGTTGG
>JBFIEB010000093.1:0-8787 GCA_041603555.1 Vicingaceae bacterium | reverse complement strand
ACTGAAATAAATATAAATAAAGGGCTAAACATATTAGCGAAGTAAGGAATGAAGTTAAGGTAATAATCAAAAGCGATAGCTTTCAATGGTGCTTCACGTTCAATAAAATCTTGTAATTTTTCAGAGATGTCAAAAACGATTACTACACAAATTATTAATAGTAGGGTAAAAAAGAAAGTCCCTAAAAACTTTTTAATGATGTATATGTCAATCTTCTTTAACATTATAGTCGTTCGCTCATTTGTTTTACCATCTTTTTCTTCCAATTGTAGAAGGAGCCAGCAATAATTTGTGCGCGAGCTTCATTTACTAACCAAATATAAAAGCTTAAATTGTGTAAGGTGGCTATTTGTGCTCCCAAAATTTCTTTAGAAGTAATGAGGTGTTTCAAGTATGCTTTCGAATAATAGCTGTCAACATAACTTGTTCCATCGGGGTCAATAATTGAAAAATCGTCTTCCCATTTTTTGTTTTTAATGTTAATGATACCTTTTTGAGTAAATAGCATACCGTTTCTAGCATTTCGGGTAGGCATAACACAGTCAAACATATCAATTCCTAAAGCAATATTTTCTAATAAATTAATGGGTGTACCAACACCCATTAAATAACGGGGTTTATCTTCAGGTAAAATATCTGTAACAATTTCACACATTTCATACATTTCATCATCTGGTTCACCCACTGATAAACCACCAATGGCATTTCCTTCTCGTTCAAATGATGCTATTTTTTCAGCAGATTGTTTTCTCAAATCTTTATAAACACTACCCTGAACTATAGGAAAAAATGATTGAGAATAATTATAAATAGGCTCAGTTGAGTCAAACCGTTCGCAACAACGTTTTAACCATCTATGGGTCATATGCATAGAATCTTTTGCATATTTGTATTCACAAGGGTAAGGTGTGCATTCATCAAATGCCATAATAATATCAGCACCAATTTTTCGCTGAATATCCATTACATTTTCTGGTGTAAACAAATGTTTAGAGCCATCAATATGAGAAGAAAAAGTAGCACCTTCTTCTTTGATCTTTCTCCTTTCAGATAAAGAATAAACTTGATACCCGCCACTATCCGTAAGTATTGGACCATCCCAATTCATAAATTGATGTAAACCTCCTGATCGGTTAATGATGTCTATACCTGGTCTTAGGTATAAATGATAGGTATTCCCTAAAATTATTTGTGCTTTTGTGTCTTCTTTTAGCTCGATTTGATGAACACCTTTAACAGTTGCAGCAGTTCCAACTGGCATAAAAATGGGGGTTTCTATTTTTCCATGATCAGTAGTAATAACTCCAGCTCTTGCTTTTGATTCTATATCTTTTTTTTCTAGCTTAAAATCCATCAATGCTTATTAACTATTTGTGCTTAAAAACTTGGCCAAAGATAGTTATTTAGCCCAAAGTATCGGATTACATTTGAGATATGGATATTAGTGATTTAATAAGGTTTGTTGAATTTAATAGTTTTTTAGACTATCTAATCGCTATTTATTTAGCAAGTTTTATTATTCAATTATTTTTTTATCTTTTCTTTTTTACACGATTAGCATTTCATAAAACCGCACAATTTAGAGGAAAATATGGTGCTGTTTCCGTAATTATTTGTGCGAGGAATGAAAGAGATAATTTATTAGAATTTTTACCGCTATACCTTAACCAAGATTATTCGAAGTTTGAAGTAATTGTGGTAAATGATAATTCAGTAGATGATACAGAAGATGTTTTAAAGGCTTTTGCATTACAGTTTAAGCACCTTAAAATTGTTAATGTTCCTGATAGCGATCGGTTTTTTGGAAGTAAAAAATTTGCATTAACATTGGGAATAAAAGCCGCTCAATATGAAAACTTATTGCTAACTGATGCCGATTGCAAACCATCTTCTAAAAGTTGGCTGAAGTATATGAGCCAGTATCAAAAAGATAAAAAAATCATTTTAGGAGTTGGAGTTTATGAACGAAAAAAAGGGTTATTAAATAAACTAATACGTTTTGAAACATTCTATACGGCACTTCAATATTTATCCTTTGCAAAAGCAAAACTTCCTTATATGGGGGTGGGTAGAAATTTAGCATATAAATCAGAATTGTTTTTTGATAATAAAGGTTTTGCATCACATCAACATATTTTATCTGGTGATGACGACTTGTTTGTGAATGAAGTGAGCACGAAAAGAAATATTCAAGTAATGATACATCAAGATGCTCAAACTGTTTCAAATGCTAAAAACACTTACAAAGATTGGTTCAGACAAAAACAGCGGCATTTTTTAACAGGGTCTCACTATAAATTTAAGCACCAATTAATGTTAGGATTATTGCAGCTATCTCAAATGCTGTTCATCGGTCTTTTTATTGCTTTGGTTCTATTGGTAAAGCCTGTTCATCTAATACTTGGGGTATTTGTGTTTAGATATATCATTCAAATGCTTATCTTTAAGCTATCAGCGAACAAAATAGGGGGAAAGGATTTAGTTTTATTATCCCCATTATTTGAACTATTTTTTATGGTATTTAATCCAATATTGGTAATTTCAAACTTAATTATAAAAAAAACTAAATGGAGTTAAACTCAAATTTATCACCGAAAGGGAAAATCGATTTTGAACTGGTTTGTAGAGCTAGGGATAAAAAAGACGAGCGGGCTTATGCTATCCTAATGGGGAAATACAGAGATTCTATTTATTTTATGATGTTGAAGATGGTGAAGAATTCTGATGATGCAGATGATTTAACCATTGAAGCCTTTGGTAAAGCTTTTAACCGCCTACATCAGTATACTCCTGATTTTGCTTTTAGTACTTGGTTATTTAGAATAGCTACCAATAATTGTATTGATTTTATAAGAAAGAAAAAAATGGTTACGCTGTCCATAGATAAATCTATAGAAGATGGCGAGGGAGGGGAAATGAGTTTAGAAATTAAATCGACTAATCTTGATCCGGAAGAACGTTTTGTAAGGAAGCAAAAAATAAGAATAATGAGAGAATTAGTTGATCAACTTAAACCTCGTTATCGGGAATTAGTGGTGCTAAGATATTTTAGAGAGTTTTCTTACGAAGAAATTGCCGCAGAAACGGAATTACCTCTAGGAACAGTAAAAGCACAACTATTTAGAGCTAGAGAACATCTCTATAAATTGATGCAGGGTAAAAAAGGGAACATATAATACTCCCTGTTGTATGAATCCATCAGTTGAAATTATTACCAATCATTTCCCAAATTTATCTGAAAAACAACTAGAACAGTTTAGTCTATTGGAACTATTATATAGGGATTGGAATTCTCAAATCAATGTAATTTCCAGAAAAGACATTGATGAGCTTTATGTAAAACATGTACTACATTCTTTAGGTATTGCAAAGGTAATTCAGTTTAAAGATAACACGAAGGTATTAGATGTTGGAACAGGTGGTGGATTTCCGGGAATTCCTTTAGCCATTTTATTTCCTAATGTGGAGTTTGTATTGGTAGATTCAATTGGAAAGAAAATAAAAGTGGTAAATGAAATTGTAAGCCGATTGGGTTTGGAAAATATTAAAGCCCATCACCAAAGAGCAGAAGAAGTAAAGGATCAATTTGATTTTGTGGTAACAAGAGCGGTAACGAGTATAAAGAAGTTTATCCCTTGGGTAAAAGGAAAATTAAAACCAGAGAGTTTTAATGACTTAAAAAATGGAATCCTACTTTTAAAAGGGGGAGACCTTACCCAAGAAATAGTAGAAAGCGGCAAAAAAGTAGAAATCTATTCGTTATCCAATTATTTTAACGAGACCTTTTTTGAAACTAAAGTGGTGGCTTATACCATGGTGAAGAAGTAGTTTCATCTAACATTTAGGCCAAGATACGTTTTAAATTTTTTTTAGGCATTCCTGTATCACGTTTATCCTCCTTTGAATTACTTACACATCTCAAACTAGGTAGAATATAAATTATTAGTAAGAAATATCATGTTATGATTTGACAAAACTCATTGCATTCTATAATGTTTGAAGGGATATTGCAACATGCTTCCAAGAATTTTAATACTGTTGTTATCCCTTGCACTGTGGAATATTAAATCTTTTGCACAAGTAAACGAATCTCTAGGAACCGTTGTGTACATCGAATTAATTGGTAAAGGCTTTGTTTCAGGGAATATTGATCTCTCAATCGGTCCTAGGAGTAGGCTGACTTTAGGTTTAACGATGTTAGACCATGAATTTACGAAAGAAGAATACGAGGAGAATTATCCAACACGAACCCTTCCAACACCCAGTTTCATGTATTTACATTTATTTGGTCAGGATCGGCATTATTTTGAAGCTGGGTTTGGTCTGAGTGTTTCTCCTGTACCTTGGCGAGACTATAGTGAAAATGATTCAGCATTGTCTCTACATGGTTGTTTGGGATATCGTTTTCAGGTGCCCAATCAATTCTTTTTTAGAGCAGGGTTTACTCCTTTCTATAGGATTAACTGGGCTTTTCTTCCACTTGGAGGCGTAAGCTTAGGTTATAGCTGGTGAGTTGGCACACTGATTTTGTTAAATTTTAACCCCATTGAAAAAATTTCAGTTAGCAGTTTTATGTGGCACAGCATTACTGTTTGGAATGTTTTAATATTCTTTACAATCGTTGTTAAACGAAGTTAGTGTTTTTTGAGAAGAAAGTCAAGGCTAGTATTCCTGGATTTATTCCGGGGTCTGTTTACCAAATCACTCAAACGATAAATCTAACCATTTTGGATTATTTTCATTGATTAAATTTTCTTTCCAAACTCTTTTATATCTTTTTAATTGTTTTTCTCTTTTTGAACCTTCATCAATGGTATTAAACTCCTCAAAATAAACCAATTTATCACAATTGTATCTTGAAGTGAAACTCTTAGGAATTACTTTTCTTTTATGCTCATCAATTCTTCTAGCTAAATCATCAGTAAATCCTGTATATAAAACAGTATTATTCTTATTTGTTAAAAGATAAACATAAAAAACTTTCATGATACTAAAACTAAAAAGAATCAATTGAGTTTACCAACCTTTTGCAGATGCTGGAATAAATCCGGCAAAATACTTTATATATACCCTACAAAATTATAAGCAACAAAACCAATCCATTCTTTGATGAGTTGTTGCCATCTTGCAAAACTTTCAATGTTAGGTATAAATAGGTGGTCTAATAAATATTTTCGAGGTCCGGCTTGATGGTCAACACTAAAAGGAGTTACAGTTAGTCCGGCTTTTTTAAAGCACCTTTTAGCTCTTGGCATATGTATGGCTGAGGTTACCAGTAAGTAATTATTATCGGTATATAGCTCGTTTAGAATTTCTGCTGTATTTATGGCATTTTCTCTTGTGTTTCTAGATGCTGATTCAATAATGATATCTGCAGCAGGAATGCCAATACTTAACAGATAATCTTGAATAAATAAAGCCTCTTTTTCATCGGGGTTCATTAGTTTACCTGAGCCACTAGAAATCATTATTTTTTTTGCTCTACCAGTCTTGTATAATTTTAATCCTGCCATTAATCTATCGGTAGCAAAATGAAACTGAACTAATTCTTGTGAAGAATCGTAGCTAGAAAAACCTCCTAAAATTATGGCAACATCATAGGTTTCAGTTAATTCAGTATATGTTTGGTCTCTTTCTTCATATAATCTTACAAATTCATCAGCAATAAAAGCGTTAGAGAAAAAGTAAAAAAGAATAATGCTGGCTCTTAATAGCCTTTTTTTCCGAACAGGTTTTTTTGTTAATACTCCCCAAAGCAATAAGCCAAAAACCCAAATAATAGGAGTAGCTATAAACAATAGTATTTTCGATAAAATAAAAAACATGTTATTGCTTTAAAATTAATGTTTTTAATGTTCCTATCCATTTCGGATGGTCGTTTAAACTTGGCACCAATTGAATTTTTTCGCCACCATTTGTGGTAAATATTTCTTGGTATTCATCACTTATTTCAATAGTAGTTTCTAAGCAATCTGCTACAAAAGCGGGGCTAAATACTAAAAGCTTCTTTTTACCCTCTTTACCTAATTGTGTTATCAATTTGTCGGAGTATGGTTTCACCCATTTGTCATCTAAACGCGATTGAAAACCTACCGAATAATCTTCCTCCTTAATTTTTAGTTTTTGAGCAATTAAGCGAGTCGTTTCGTAGCATTGTGCTTGATAGCAATATTGATTCGCAGCATTGATTTCTTCTTTACAATTCAATTCTTCACATGTTTTTCCCGGGTGTACTTTGTTTAACTGACGAACAGGCAACCCATGATAACTAAATAAAATATGGTCATAATCGGTTAAGTTGTATTGCTTTGATTGCTCTACAATGGTGTCTATAAATAAAGGTTCATTATAAAAATGTTCTATGAATTTTACAGACGGTTGTGTTGCCCACTTCTTTAATAGTTTTTTTGTTTTTTCAATACTCGTTTTTGTACTCGATGTAGCATATTGTGGATACAATGGAATAACTATTAATTCATCATACCCTTCTTTTTCCATTTCTGCCATTACTTTGTCCATGCTAGGGTTTTGGTAACGCATGGCTAAATGTACTTGATGTGAATTACCGAGTTCTGTTTGAAGTTTTTTCTGAACTTCTCTGCTATAATAAAGTAATGGAGAGCCATTTTTAGTCCAAAGTTTTTGATATAGTTTAGCAGATTTAGGCGCTCTAAAAGGAACAATAATTAGATTGACTAACAATGTTCTAGCTAACCAGTTAATGTCAATAACATAAGAATCGTTTAAAAACTCGGTTAAGTAAATTCTAACATCCTTTACTGATGGACTATTAGGTGTACCCAAATTAATTAATAAAACCCCTTTTTTTGACATAGCACCAAAAGTAATAATAATCTTATTGCGTATAATTTTATACTTTAGCTTTATGGAATATTCTTACTTAAAAGCATTGCATATTATTTTTGTTGTGACTTGGTTTGCAGGGCTGTTTTATATTGTTAGGCTTTTTATTTATTACGTTGAAGCGAATGATAAGGAGGAAGATGCTAAAGCCATTTTGCAGAAGCAATATAAATTAATGAGTAAACGCTTGTGGTATGGTATTGCTTGGCCATCTGCTATTTTAACAGCTGTTTTCGCTACTTGGTTACTTTCCACTAATTTTTCTTATTACTTAAGCCAACCATGGATGCACATTAAGCTAACATTTGTAGTGGCATTGTATGTTTATCATTTTATGTGTCATAGGATGTATTCACAATTAATAAGTGATAAATTGTCTTATTCTTCTTTTAAATTGAGGATGTGGAATGAAATAGCAACAGTACTTTTATTCGCTATTGTTTTTTTAGTAGTATTAAAATCGGCTATTAGTTGGGTGTGGGGTGTAGTAGGAATTGTGTTGTTTGGTATTATATTGATGATAGCTATTAAAGCGTACAAAAAAATTAGAGAGAAAAATAATACTTCACGATAACAACGCATAAAAACAATAAAATTACTGACCCTTCAATTAGACCAGCAAAGAACATTTCTTTTCTTTTATCACTTGAATAAAAAACCATTACCATGGTTATTAGATGGCCAATTAATAGCGCATAAAAAATGGGGTTACTTCCAAATATTAGAAAAGTTGTTGCAAGCGATAATGCCAAAAATAACTCAGAAAAAAGTATAGATTTTTTTATTCCTAAAGCTATAGGGATAGTTTTTAATTGATCTTCTTGATCATATTTCATGTCTCTTATATCAAAAGGTAAAGTAATTCCTATAATAAAAAAGAATACATGGGTTATGGCTAAATAAAATACGGGTGCTGATTGAGTATTAAAAAATTCAAATGAATAACTGTCAATAAATGGTAATGCGATTACAATAATACTCCATACTATTGCAATTATAAATATTTTTAAAAAAGGAACTTGGCGCAAAGTTAAGTTCTTGTTTTTTAAAGGTAAAAAGGGAATCACATAAAAAAATGACAATAGCCCCATAGGAGTGAGAACATACCAACAGTTGGGGTTTAAAAAAAAAACACAAATTAAGCCAATTAATCCAAAAACGAATGAAGCGGCAATTAGGTATTTTACGTTATTCATTACCCATTTCAATCGTTCTCCTAAATTTTCGGTAGCATTCATTTTAGATCTAAACTTGACAACTCTCTGGAGATTATAAGTAAAAAAAGTAAAGCTAAAAACCATGGTTAATATCAGCCATAGATTCTCAGTAGGTAGGTTGAAGCTAGTGTAGGTTAATTGAGTAAATGCTGTAACACATAAGGAAACATAGATGTTAGAATAGACTAAAAATTTAAATAGTGAGGTTAATGCCTTCAAAACATTAGAGTTACTCTTGACTAGTACCGTTTACGAGAAGACCAACTAAAAAACCAACTCCCATTCCTGCTATACTCATTTTTAATGCGTTTTGCGTTCTTTTGCTCCTTGCTATTCTTTCATACCCTCTTAAGTATTCATCCTCCTTTAAATATTGGGTATCTGTTAATTTTTTTTGCCTGACTTTAGTGGGAAATAATAATGTTCCTAGAGTATACCCTAGAGGTATAGTAACATAAAGAAAGGCATCATCTCTCTGCATAAAATAACCTCCTGTAGCTCCTATTGCAAAACCTAAAGCGTTTGAAAATACAGGTTTAAAGGTTTTGTGTGCATCTCTTTCACCATACACAAACATTTTCATGTCCTGTACCTTTAAAAAATTACCTGATAACGTGTCAAACTCATAAACTATGCTTTCTTTGTTGCCTTGTGTGTATGAAAAAACACGGTACTTATCTATTACAAACTGCTTTTTACTGTGATT